>JAGVTM010000115.1 GCA_019136785.1 Chloroflexota bacterium
CGCGCAGCGCCCCTCGCCCTCTCCGAAAAGCCCCCTTCCCCCTGTAGGGGGAAGGGGGTTGGGGGATGGGGGTCTTCACCCCCATTTGCCGAATTATTTTCTTAAACCTCAAGAAGCCCGCGCTACGAGAGTGGTGGCGGGTTGTAACTTGGGCGTAACTTCTAACCAGTATATTGTGCCTGTTCTAACCTGGCAAAAGGTGGAAACTGGCATGGCGCTGCTGCTGCTGACATCGTTCCTCGCGCCTTGCCAGAAATGCCGGCACGAACAGCTTCCCAGGTTTCAAGAAAATACCTTAGCGACGGTCGAGGAACAAAGTTCCTCCACGGAGGCGCGGCCCCAGGCCCGTAAATATCCTATGGCTGTACCCACTCTCCCCTCAATTCAGGCGCGCCTGATCCCCACCAATCGCCTGAATACCCACGTTTTGTTTAGCGGTCCAGACGATGGCGAACCCGTCGTCTTTTTGCATGGCAACTTTTCGGCGGCTACGTATTGGGAAGAAACGATGCTGGCGCTGCCGGCATCTTACCGCGCCATTGCCCCCGACCTGCGTGGCTACGGGCAGACCGAAGACCTGCTCATAGACGCCACGCAAGGCATGGCGGAGTGGAGCGACGACCTGGCGGCTCTATTCGCTGCCCTGGACATTGACCGCGCCCACCTGGTGGGCTGGTCGTTGGGCGGCGGCGTGCTCTACCGCTTCCTGATCGATCACGCCGACAAAGTGCGCTCCGTGACCCTGGTCTCCCCCGTCTCCCCTTATGGCTTCGGTGGCACGAAAGGGGTGGAAGGGACGCCGTGTTACGCCGACTATGCCGGCAGCGGTGGCGGCGTGGTCAACCCCGAATTTGTGCGCCGCATCAAAGAGGGCGACCGCAGCGCTGACGACCCCAACTCCCCCCGCAACGTCATCAACGCCTTCTACTACAAAGCCCCCTTCCGCGCTGCCCGCGAAGAAGCCTTCCTCAGCGCCGCCCTGCTGGAAAAAATGGGCGACGACCGCTACCCCGGCGACTTCACCCCTTCCGCCAACTGGCCCAACGTGGCCCCCGGCCAATGGGGCCCCATTAACGCCGGCTCGCCCAAATACGTGCTGGCGGATGTGCCCAAACTGATCCACCTGCCGCACAAGCCGCCCATCTTGTGGCTGCGCGGCAGCCACGACCAGATCGTTTCTGATACGTCTTTCTTCGACTTTGGCACGCTGGGGCAGCTTGGTTTTGTGCCCGGCTGGCCCGGCGCGGACGTTTACCCGCCACAGCCCATGGTCAGCCAGACCCGCCACGTGCTGGCGCAATACGCCGCCCAGGGCGGCGCCTACGCCGAACACGTCATTGAAGACACAGGCCACAGCCCGCACATCGAAAAACCAACCGACTTCAACGCCCTCTTCCACGCCTTCCTGGCTCGCCACTGACCACTGATCACTGACCACTGACCACTGACCACTCACCATGCCTTTCATACACGCCAACGGGATTCAGATAGAGTACGAGATTGCCGGCAGCGGCGCTCCCTTGCTGCTGATTGCCGGCTTGGGCTACGACCGCTGGATGTGGCACAAGATGGTTCCCGGCCTGGCGCAGCAGTTCCGCGTCATCACCTATGACAACCGCGGCGTGGGCGGCACGGACAAACCCGCCGGCCCCTACACCGCCGAGATGCTGGCGGATGACGCCGCCGCCCTGCTCACTGCCCTGGACATTGACCGCGCCGCCGTCATGGGCCACTCCATGGGCGGCTTTGTGGCGCAGGCGTTTGCCCTCAAATACCCGCAGCGGCTGACCCGCCTCATCCTGTCCGCCACCAACTTTGGCGGGCCCCGCCACGTTCCCATCACGCCCGAAGCGCTGGCTGTGCTGATGGACGTGAGCGGCGACCCCTTGCAGCGGCTGCGGCGGGGCATTGTGATCAGCACTGCGCCGGGCTTTGCCGCCGCCCATCCCGAAATCATTGACGAATGGCTGGCTTACCGCGCGGCGCACCCCATTGACCCCGCCGGCTATCAGGCGCAGTTGGCTATCGGCATGGGCCTGTTAGCCGAAGCCGCCGCCTTTGAGCGGCGGCTGCCGCAGGTGCAGGCCCCCACGCTCATTCTTTTTGGCGCGGCAGACAAGGTGGTGCCGCCGGCCAACGCTGATCTGCTGGCGGCGCAAATCCCGCACAGCCGCGTGGAAATCCTGGCGAACGCCGGGCATTTCTTCCCCCTGGAAACGCCCGCCGCCGCCAACGCCGCCATCACCGCCTTTTTGCATTAACAGAAGGATTCACCGCCGAAGATTTACCGCTAAGTAATTGTCCAGAAATAAGTTGGTAGTAACGGCTTTAGCCGTCCAAACCGCTAAAGCGGTTACTACAAACCCCATTTGTTGCCTACCAACCCGGCAAAACGGGCGAAAAATACCGGCGACGGGCAATTTTGGCGCATATGCGCCAAAATTGCCCATAAAAATGGGTGTCAGGTTGCAAGCCTGCCCCTACCTGCCTATGTTCTTTTATTTCAGAGTGAGGAGAAAATGAAACATCATCCAAAACATTCCCTATTGTTAGCTTTGCTGCTCCTGTTTGCCGTCCTGCTGACCGCGTGCGGTAGTGAGCAGCAGCAGGCGGCCCAGGCCACCGCGGAAGCTGTAGCCCCCACGATTGCGGCCGCCGCCGAAGAGCTGGCTCCCACGATTGAAGCCGCCGCCGAAGACCTGGCCCCCACCATTGAAGCGGCAGCCACCGACCTGGCCCCCACCGTCGAAGCGGCCCTGGAAGAAATCGCCCCCACGGTGGAAGCGATGGCTACGCAAATGGCTGGCGGCGAGGGCAGTGAAGAAATGCCGGCAATTTCCTGCGCCGAACCGATTAAAATTGGCTTGATCACCGACCAGACCGGCGCCCTGGCGATTTACGGCGCGCACATCATGCGCGGCTTCCCCCTGGGCATGGAATACGCCACCGCTTCGACCAACATGGGCGCGGACGCCGCCATGATGTCCTACATGCTGGGCGACTGCGAAATCCAGGTGCTCGTGCGCGACGACCAGAGCAACCCCGAAATCACCGCGACCGTGGGCCGCGAACTGCTGGAAGTGGACGGCGTGGACATTCTGGTGGGTACGGTTAGCTCCGGCGCCACCGCTACCCTGCAAGAACTGGCGCGCGAAAACGACACCGTGCTGGTGGTGGCCCCCGCCGCCGCCAATGACATCACGGGCGCGACCTTCAATGAATACACCTTCCGCACCAGCCGCAACAACTATCAGGACGCGGTCAACATCTGCCAATACCTGACCACCCAATACCAGACGTTCGTGCAAATCGCCCCCGACTACTCCTTTGGCTATGGCGGCGCGGCAGCTTTCCGCGACGCCTGCACCCTTTACGGCGGCGAATTCCTGGCGGACGACATCTTC
>JAGVTM010000270.1 GCA_019136785.1 Chloroflexota bacterium
CAGCGCCCAAAATACCCCATAAAAAAGGTGTCAGCCCCGCCACAGGCGGGGCTGACACCCCAGGCAACGCGCCAGCCCCCTTTGTCCCCCACCCCACCGCCCCAATGCTGCGCATAAGCGCGCAAAACACTCCCAATGGGGTATTTGGGCGCTGACGCGTCCAAAATACCCCATAAAAAAGGTGTCAGCCCCCACCGCAGGTGGGGCTGCCGCCGCAGGCGGGGCTGACACCTCAGGCAACGCGCCAGCCCCCTCTGTCGCCCACCCCACCGCCCAAATGCTGCGCATAAGCGCGGCAAAAAAACCCAACGGGGTATTTGGGGCGCGTCAGCGCCCAAAATACCCCATAAAAAAGGTGTCAGCCCCGCCACAGGCGGGGCTGACACCCCAGGCAACGCGCCAGCCCCCTTTGTCCCCCACCCCACCGCCCAAATGCCGCGCATAAGCGCGCAAAACACTCCCAATGGGGTATTTGGGCGCGTCAGCGCCCAAATACCCCATAAAAAAGGTGTCAGCCCCGCCGCAGGCGGGGCTGACACCCACCACGATTAAGCGCAGCGGTGCAGCGGTGCAGCGCTACCAAAACAGGCAACAAACAACATTAAACGGGCAACGGAAAACGGACAACGGGTGAGGTTAGAGGGAGATGGGCAAGTAGAGGGAGAAGGTGCTGCCGCTGCCGTAGTCGCTGGTAGCCATAATGCGCCCGCCGTGGCTGAGGACAATAAAACGAGCCAGGGGCAGACCCAGCCGAAGCCCGTTGGCGCCAACCGTTTTAGACGCAGGGCTGCGCCTGAATCCCATCCAGATGTCGTCTAACCTGTCGGCGGGAATGCCCACGCCCGTGTCGCTAATGTGGATGGCAATTTCGTTGCCTTCAGGGCGACAGGTAACGGTAACTTGCCCGCCGATGCGGTTGAACTTGATGGCGTTGTGCAGCAGGTGGCGCATGGCTTCCTGCAAGCGCTGGCGGTCGCCGCGGATGGCGGGCAGCGGCGCGGCTATGGCCGTCTCAATCTGGACGCGCCGGCCCTCAGCCATTGCCGCCAGACTATCCAGAGCATCACGGAGTACGCGATCCAGTTGCACGGGGGCAAAAGCAAAGTCAGCTTGCTGTTCCAGGCGAATTTTAGCGCCGATGATAGCATCTACCGTCTGGCGCAGGTGGCTGCTGGTTTCTTGCAACGGCGACAGATCGGCTTCCGGGTACTGCTGCTGCACGCGCCGCACCTGTTCGTCCAGCGTCAGTAAGGGCTGTCGCAGAAATTCCGGCTGGAGCAGATCCAGGAACTGCCCATATAACGCCTGCAGCTGCGTCTGGTAGCGGCTGGTGTATGTGACCGTCTGGTACTGCTCGAAGGCATAACTGGCGGCGTGATAGAGAGTGGCCTGGGACAGGGCTTGTTGCAGCAGCGGCGCGGCCTGGCTGGCAATAGTTTGTAAGCTGAGGTAGTCGAAACGGTCATACGGGCGACGGCTGTTTTTGGCAGCCAACGCTAACACCCCGACCAGGCGTGTGCCGGCATGGAGTGGCATATACAGATGGCGCTGTAACTGCCGCAGCGCCAGCCGCTCATCCGCGTGCATTTCGGCAAACGCGCTCACCGTATCTACATCATATTGCACAATGGGCGCAGCTTGCTGCCGCAACTGCCGCGCGAAAGGGCTGCTGCTGTCCAGTGACAGGGTGGGGATGGCCTGGTGACTTAGCGTTGTCAGCGGGCGCGCCCGCGCCAGCGGGCGCAGCAGCAGGCGACCATCGGGCCCATCTTCTGTGGTGAACAACCACGGATCCTCAGTATGCAGCACGGTTTGTACCCTGAGCAGCAGCCAGCGACCTGACGTTTCCGGATCAAACAGCGCGCCGTAGGGATCGCTGTCGGGCAGATGGTGTTGGATCACGCTGCCGGGGGCGCTCCTGACCCAGCGCCGCTGCAGGCTGCCGCCTGCGGCAGCCTGCTGCGCCAGCCGCAAGCTCAGGAGCAGCAGAATCGTAAACAAGGCGGCAGCCAACAGTTGGCTGCTGGCTGACTCCAAGCCGCCCAGGTCGCTGGCTTGCTGGCTGAAAAACCAGATGCCCAACAGGACAACCAGGAAGACGACGCCCGCGTCAGCCAGGAGCGCGACGACTTGACGCCCGCTGAGGCGGATGTTGGGCAGGGGCGCGCCAGTCAGGCTGAGAGTTCCCAGGACGGCGGCTAACAGGCAAATCAATGCGCCCAATTGGGGCCAGCCTAGTTGTCCTGGCACGCGGGTGAAACTCAATGCCATACCTGCCAGGAAAAGGGAGAGCGCCAGGAACCAGTAGGTAAGCTGGTTGCGGAAGTGGGATTGAGGCAGACGTCGCGCCAGACGCAGGCTGAAGCGCCAGGCGAGAATGGCCGGCAGCAGCCCGCTCAACACCCACACGCCCGCCCAGATGTCGAAATGTCGCCAATAGACGCCGCCATCCCTCCAGCGAAAGAAGATTGTAGGCAGCCGGTACGTCCAGATGGCTGGGTCCAAAGCTGCGGCACCCAGCCAGAGCAGCCCGCCCGGCAGCAGCGCCCACCAGTGGCTGCGCAGGGGCATTTCCAGGAAGCGCAGCGTCGTCAGCAGCAGCCCCGATCCCCACAGCGCCAGGGCGTAAGTACCCAATCCGCGCCAGGTGAAGGCTGAGGTCAGCGGCAGATTCGTTCCGCCAAAGTAACTGAGCAAACTGCTGGCCCAGACAGCCATCAGCAACAGGGTCAGCGACCAAATTTGCGCCAGCCGGGGCGGGCGCGGCGGCGTCCGCCGACCGTACCAGATCAGGGCCAGGAAAGCGGCGGGGATGATGGCCAGAAGAAGAAACTGCTGCGTCAGGGTCATGAAAAAAGGTAGAAGTAAGAAGGTAGAAGTAAGAAACGCAGAAAAGCTGGATCGCTTGCTGGTTAGTGCGAGGCTGGCCTGGGTGGGCGTCCACGCGGTTGCCGTTGTCGTAATACGTTGGCGTGGTTGGATTATACCTGATCTTGCGCGGCAGATTGTAGTTTGAGATGCCGGCATTTGTCCATTAGTCCCACAGCGGCGGTATCATCCCATTAAATCGTGGCAATCTCTTCAACCACATATCGGTTCCATAAAACGGGCAAAAGGCATCGGCGCCGGGCAATTTTGGGCGCAGACGCGCCCAAAATTGCCCATAAAAATGGGTGTCAGCCCCACCTGCGGCGGGGCTGACACCCACCACAATTAAGTGCAGCGCTACCACAGCGGCAGCCGGGGTGCAAATTTGGCAAAGGAGACCCCAGGCGACTATACTGGCGTATCTAGGATGCGCCCGCATCTAAGATGCGCCCGCATCTAGGATGCGCCCGCATCTAGGATGCGCCCGTATCTAAGATGCGTCCGTATCTTTGAAT
>JAGVTM010000149.1 GCA_019136785.1 Chloroflexota bacterium
ATGTTCTATAATTAAGGCGTCGGCTGCCTTCAGGCAACTCCTGACTGGCACACAAAACCTGTTCTTACCGCCAGGCTGTCCAGCAAGACTCTTCGCGTCCTTTGCGTCTTGGCGGTGAAATCCCATATTAGTTCCGAAAACCCGGAAAGGAGCAAAAATGAGCGGCGTAAGAGTATTGGTAGGCACACGCAAAGGCGCGTTCATCCTCACCGCCGATGGCCGGCGCCAGCAGTGGCAGGTCAACGGCCCCTTCTTTGGCGGATGGGAGATCTATCACTTGAAAGGGTCCCCCGTAAACCCCAACCGCATATACGCCTCCCAATCCAGCAGTTGGTTTGGACAGGTCATGCACCGCTCCGACGACGGCGGGCAAACGTGGACCACAGTCGGCAATGAATTTGTCTACGAAGGCGTGCCAGGCACCCATCAATGGTACGACGGCACCGCCCACCCCTGGAAGTTCCAGCGCGTCTGGCACCTGGAACCCTCCCTCACCGACCCCGAAACCGTATACGCGGGCGTCGAAGATGCTGCCCTCTTCCGCTCCGGCGACGGCGGCCAAACCTGGCAAGAACTCGCCGGGCTGCGCGGTCACGGCTCCGGCCCCAATTGGCAGCCAGGCGCCGGCGGCATGTGCCTGCACACCATCTTGTTGGATCGCGCTCACCCCGAACGTATCTTCATCGCCATCTCTGCCGCTGGCGCTTTTCGCACCGATGATGCCGGCATCTCCTGGAAACCCATCAATCGCGGTCTCCATTCCGACTACATCCCCGACGCCGAAGCCGAAGTCGGTCACTGCGTCCACCGCATCGCCATGCACCCCGCCCGCCCTGACGTCCTCTTCATGCAAAAACATTGGGACGTCATGCGCAGCGACAACGCCGGCGACTCCTGGCACGAAGTCAGCGGCAACCTCCCCACCGACTTTGGCTTCGTCATAGACGTCCACGCCCACGAGCCAGATACCGTTTACGTTGTGCCCATCAAGAGCGACTCCGAACACTACCCCCCCGAAGGCAAACTGCGCGTCTATCGCAGCCGCACGGGCGGCCACGAATGGGAAGCCCTCACCAACGGCCTTCCCCAGAGCAACTGCTACGTCAACGTCCTGCGCGACGCCATGGCGGTAGACGCCCTCGACTCCTGCGGCGTCTACTTTGGCACCACCGGTGGTCAGGTATACGCCTCCGCGGACGCCGGCGACACCTGGATGCCCATCGTGCGCGACCTGCCCGCCGTCCTCTCTGTCGAGGTGCAGACGCTGCCATGATCCGCGTCATCCTGCCGGCACACCTGCGCAACCTGGCCCGCGTCAGCGGCGAAGTCACCCTGCAAATTGAAGGCGCAGTCACCCAACGCGCTGTTTTAGACGCCCTGGAAACCCGCTACCCCATGCTGCGCGGCACCATCCGCGATCACGTCACCCAACAACGCCGCCCCTTTCTCCGCTTCTTTGCCTGCCAGGAAGACCTCTCCCACACTGCCCCCGACGCCCCCCTCCCCGCCGCCGTCGCTGCCGGTCTTGAACCCTTCGTCGTCCTCGGCGCCATCGCCGGCGGCTAGTGCTGCAACAATATGATTTTGCGGGGTTCGTAGTAACCGCTTTAGCCGTATAACCGCTAAAGCAGTTACTACAAACTTAGATTGTCGAGGTACTAGACAATAATCTCACGCGGAAACGCAGAGGGCGCGCAGAAAAAAATCTTCGCGCCCTTCGCGCCCTTCGCGCCTTTGCGGTGAATCTTCTCTTTGTGCGGTGAATCTTTCCGAATCTTCTCCGCGTAATCCGCGAAATCCTGATTCCCCGCCTGATCCCTACCCAATCGTGCCATTTGCAAACTTAAACCTGACAGGTCTCCAAAGACCTGTCAGGTTTGTTCAACTTATTCGTCTAATTCGTGTAATTCGTGGCAAAAAAGCCCCCCATCACCCCCGCTCGCCAATCAACACATCAATAACCTGCAGCGTCCCGCCGCGCAAAATATCCGCCGGCGCCGACTTACCCACGCGGTCGCCGCTGAGCAGCGCCACCAGATCATCGTGACTGCGCACGGAGATGCCGGCAAACTTCACAATCGTATCCCCCAACACCAGCCCGCTTTGATCCGCCGGGCTGCCCGCTTCCACCGCCACAATCAACAAACCCGTCTCCTGCCCCACTTCGTCCCGCACCGCCTGCGGCAGCCGCACCGCCTGCGTACTCACCCCCAGATAACCGCGCTTCACCTTCCCATCGGACACCAACAAAGCCACCACCCGGTTCAACGTCCCCACCGGAATCGAAACGCTCACGCCCCGCGCCAGCGCCGAACTGTTCAACCCCAACACGCGCCCCTTTGCGTCCACCAACGGCCCGCCGGAGAAGCCAGGGTACATAATCACGTCCGTCTGCAAATAACGGTCAATCACCCCACCGCCGCCCGTGCGCCAGCCATCTCCCAGGGCGCTGACAATACCCAACGTCGCCTGCACCGTTCTACCCGGCCGCCCCAGCGCCAGCGCAAACTGCCCCACGCGCAAATCCGCGGCGTCCACCCGCTCCAGCACCGGCAGGTCGCCGGCTTCCGCCCGCAGCACCGCCAGGTCCGTCGTCGGGTCCCGCCCCACCAGCGCCGCCGCCGCCACCCGCCCATCCGCCAGCCCCACCTGAATGCCGCTGTCCGCCCGCACCACATGGTTGCTGGTCACAACCAACCCATCCGCGGCCCAGATCAGACCCGTTGCCGGCATCCGCCGCCGCGCCTCCACCCGCACCACCCCCGCCCCCGCCGTCGCCACCGCTCCCGCCAACCCTTCCGATAACTGCCACAATCCATCAGACATAAAACACTCCTTCAAAGTAGGGCGGGTTGGCAACCCGCCCCTGCTTCATTAACCATTCACCAATTCACCAATTCACAATTAATTATTTCCCTACCTACACCCCCCATTCTACCCCTCCCCTCCCCCCGCCCGCATCCCCCATTCCGCCAGTCCCCCACCTGGAAAAATGGGTAGTCCCGTCCCCCTGCCAACCCGCCCATCCTGCAAAAACAGCGATCAGCGGCAACTAATCACCACTCAGAAAATTCGTGTAAATTCGTGTAAATTCGTGGCTAAAACTCCCATCCCCACAAATCCGCGAAATCCTGATTCTCCCTCCCCCCCCTAATCTGCCCAATCTGCCCAATCTGTGATTCTCCCCCCACAGCGTCCATCAGCGTCCCATCAGCGTCATCAGCGTCCCATCCCTCCCCCCCCAATCTGCCCAATCTGCCCAATCTGTGATTCTCCCCCTCCCCCCACAGCGTCCATCAGCGTCCCATCAGCGTCATCAGCGTCCCATCCCTCCCCCCCCAATCTGCCCAATCTGCCCAATCTGTGATTC
>JAGVTM010000022.1 GCA_019136785.1 Chloroflexota bacterium
GGTGGTAGGCGTCCAGTTTCTCGGCGGGAATGCCGGCATCATCCACCGGAACCCCCACCAATTTCATGCCATGCAGCCGGAACACGTCGAAGGCATCCGCGTAACCCGGCGTCTCCAGCAGCACCCGATCCCCCGGCTGCAAATATAACCGCGTCAAAATGTCCAGCGCCTGCTGCGCGCCGCTGATGATGACCACCTGTTCAGGCGTGCAGTGAACGCCTCTCCCATGCGCCAGGTATTCAGCCACAGCCTGCCGCAGTGGGTAGAAACCGGCTGCCGAGCCATAACGAGACAGAATGGCATCGTCGGTGCTGAGATAGCGCGCCAGCAGTCGCCGCCAGACGTCGTAGGGGAACAGGGAGGCGAAGGCGCGGCCAAAGCCGAAATCAATAGCGGGTCGCACGGCAGGCGATCCTTCGGGCGACGGCACAATCTGCTGCAAGCGGCGTCCCCAGGCGGTCAGCGGAATAGTGGGCGAAGCGGTTGGCGCCGGGGCGGCTGCCGGCAAAGGCAGCCAGGTCACGAAAGTGCCTGCCCCCACCTGGCTGGTTACGTACCCTTCAGCCTGTAGTTGTTCGTAGGCTGCCGTGACGGTGATGCGACCAATGCCGCAGCGGCGGGCCAGTTCGCGGGTGGGGGGGAGTTTGGTTTCTGCCGGCAGTTCCCCCCGCAAAATCATGCCACGCAGTTGCTCATAAAGCTGGTGATACAAGGGTACGGCGGACGCTGCATTGAGCGTAATCGCGGGCCCTTTACATTCTTTGCTGCTCATCATACCCCACCGGTGGGAAGCGTTTCATGACGCATCCCGGAAATGCCAGTTGGCTGGCCTGACGGATTAATTCTTTCTACTGGCATCATAAACCCTTTGCCGCCCTCTTGACAAGTCCCCAAAACGAGTTATGCTTCTGAACTGAACAATCATTCAAAACTTCGTTTTTCGCTTTCAAACTGGAGCAGTCTCCAAGACTGCTCCAGTTTCCCGGTCTTTCACACTATGCCCTATCGTTCCACTGACAAAACTCGAACCAGAAAAGACGCGCGGCGCACGGATATGATGCAGGCTGCCGTGCGCGTCTTTGCCGAGAAAGGCTACTACGCCGCTACCGTGCGCGACATTGTGGCCGCCGCCAATGTAGCCGTGGGCACCTTCTACTTTTACTTTCCTGACAAGGAAACGTTGTTTGTCCACCTGTATGAGGAAACGGCTGATTTTCTGCTGCAAAGCCTGCAGCAAGCCGTCAACAGCCGCAAAACGCTGCCAGAACAAGTCGCGGCTGGCTGCCAGACCTACGTCAATCTGGCGACGTATGAACCCGCTATTGTGCAGCTGCTGCTGGTGGGGGGCGTGGGCGCGCTGCCGGAGCTGAACGCCCGCCGCGTCAACTTCCGTGAGGGCTTGATACGCCTGTGGCAGCGCCCCCTGGAAGCGGCGTTGGAACAGGAGCAAGTTCCTCTGCAAAACACGCGCCGCACGGCGGAAGGAATAGCCGGCGGCATAGATGAGATGATTCTCAACCTGTTAGCTCTGCCCAACCCCGACCTGGAAGCCAGCGCGGCGGCGACCGAAATGACCGCCTTTGCTCTGCGCGCTGCCGGCTATCAGCCCCAGTGACGCCTAACTGACTTCAATGGTGGAGCCGCGGCTGCCTTTTTCTACCTGGATGCGGGTGGGAAAGGCGTCGCGCAACTGGTCAATGTGGGTGATGACCAGGATGCAGGCGAAGTCGTCGTGGATGGCGTTGATGGCTTCTACCAGCCGCTGCCGGCCCTGCGGGTCCTGGCTGCCGAAACCTTCGTCAATCACCAATGTTTGCAGCCGCGCCCCTGCCCGTTTCGCCAGCACCCGCGACAGCGCCAGGCGAATGGCAAAGTTGACGCGGAACTGTTCGCCGCCGGAAAAGTTCTCGTAAGGGCGCTCGCCCACGCCATCCATGATGTGAATATCTAGCGTTTCCGCCAACTCTTCGCGCGTCTTAAGCTGGCGCTGCGTCTTAAAGGTAACGCGCATCTGCCCTTCTGTCAGCCGTTCCAGCAGGTCGTTGGCATTGGCTTCGATTTCGGGAATGGCGTGCTCAATGAGCAGCCCCTGCACGCCGTCTCGCCCGCACGCTTTTTCCAATAGTTTCAACCGCTGTACGCGGCGGGTCAGGTCGCTGCGTTCGCCCACCAGGCGGCGCTGCTGCTGGCGTAAGTCAGTAAGGACATCTAACCGCTGCTGCGCCGCGCCCACGCGCTGGTGGGCGGCGACGGCTTCTTCGCGCAGGCGGAACAGTTCCCGCTCCACGGCGCGGGTGTCCTGGGTATTTGCCGTCATTTCTGCCAACTGCGCGGCAGCGGCGGCGTGTTGGGCTTCCAGATCAGCCAGCAGCGTTTGCTGCTCGGTAATCTGGCGCGCCAGGTCAGCCAGAGCGTCGGACAGGGGCTTGACGGCGGCTTCAGCCTGTTTAAGTTCCTGGAAAGCATCGGGGGCGTCGGCTACGGCGGCCCGTTCTTTTTGCACGGCTGCCTGCGCCGCCGCGTCATACTGTATGGCGGCGGCAGCCTCATCCAGGGTCGCCAGGGCGGCGCGCGCTTCGTGGGCAAAATCCTCTTTTGCTAGCTGCTGCTGTACTACGGCCAGTTCGGCTATGCCTGCGCTTTCCCAGGCGGCGACGGCTTTGTCAATTTCCGCCAGACGCGCTGCGGCGGTGGAAATGGCGTGCTGGCAAGCCAGCCGTTCTTGTTCGACTTTCTTCTTGTCTTGAATTGCCAGCGCCAGTTCCGCCACGCGGTGCTGCTGCGCCTGCCAGGCGGTGTCGTCTGCCAGTTCGGCTTGCAGTTGCGCCAGGCGCGGTGCGCCTGTATCCAGCCATTCAGCCAGGTGGGTCTCAATTTCCGCCAGCCGCGCCTGGGCCGTGGCCTGACGCTGCTGCTGCGTTGGTATTTCCCGTTCCAGGAATGGTCGCTGCTTGACGGCGGCGTCCCATTTTTTTATCTGCTGCTCCAACGTCCGCACCCGCTCCTGGTTTTGGCGGTAACGGTCGCCGGCATCTTTCCCCTGCGCCTGCAACTCAGCTAACACGGTCTGGCGATGTTCGGCTGTCAAGGGCTGTCCGCAGGTCGGACACTCACCGCCAGCATCTTCCTCCAGGCGCGTCATCCGTTCCTTCCACTTGTCCATTTGCTGCTTTAGCGGCGGCTGCTCCGCTTGCAGCGTATCCCGCTCCGCCATTGCCGCCATTAACTGCTGGTTGTCCGCGTTTAGCTGCGCCAACTGCGCCGTGAGGCTGGCGACAGCCGCCTGCGCGTCTGCCAGGTTCTGGGCTACGGCTTCCTTCTCTTTTTGTTCCCGTTCCAACCGTCGCTGCTGCGTTTGCCAC
>JAGVTM010000044.1 GCA_019136785.1 Chloroflexota bacterium
GCGGGTTGGCAACCCGCCCATGCTTCAAAAATAACCTCACGCGGAGACGCGGAGGGCGCGGAGAAAATACAGGATAAAAATCCGCGTCATCCGCGAAATCCTGATTATTTTCATCCATGATGGTGCGCCGCGGCCCATGTTGTCTCCTTGAAATGGTGATGCAATGACACGGTTGAGGCTACGTCTGATTAAGTCCGGCGACGGGTGTTGGTTGTTTATGCCGCGGGCGGTCTGGTCGCCGCTGCGTTTTCAGGAGGAAGTAGAACTGGAAGTGCGGGCAGATCAGTTGGTTGTTCGCAGGATACCTGGCCCGCGCCTGGACTGGGAGAAACAGTTTGCCGCCATGGCCGCCAATAACGACGACCAGTTTCTCGATAATGAAGCCGCTGGCTGGACGGAATGGGATGAGGCGGAGTGGGAATGGTGAAATGGGCGACAAAAGCATATCATTCCGAACCCTGAGCCTGTCGAAGGGGAGGAATGACAGGCGATGAGTCAGGGGCACAGCCTGGCGTACACGTCCCCTGAACGACCGCTGGCAGGGATGGCTGCCAGCGCCGCCCGCATTTGCGCCGCCGTCAGCCAGGCGGGGGAGCGCCAGCGGTGCGTTTCCGCCGCCGACCAGTTGTATTCGTAGCGCCCTAACTGTTCCAGCCGCTCCAGGCAGCCCTGCATCACGTCCATCGCCGCCGGGATGTACTCAATCGAGAGCGCCGGCAGCGGCTGCGACAACCCGCGCAATACCTCCAGTTCGTACCCCTCCACGTCAATTTTACAAAACGCGGGCTGACCATAAGCGGCGATCAGGTCGTCCAGGGTGGTTACAGGCACGGCTGCCGGCGCATCCCAGGCCACGCGGGCGAAGGAGTCGTTCTGCCGCACCGCCGCTATCCACTCTGGCGACAGCGTCGTCACCGTCGGCGTGCGCCGGCTGACGTACATCGTCTGCGTCCCCGCCGCCGCCCCCACCGCCATTTCCACCAGCGTCACGCCTGCGTCTTGCCCATACCAGCGGCGCAGCAGCCGCATACACGCCGCCTGCGGCTCCACCGCCACGCAGCGCGCCCCCAGCTGCCGCCACGCCCGCAGCCGATTGCCCACGTGCGCCCCAATGTCAAAACACAGGTCGCCCGGCTGGATAAACTGCCCATAAAACCGCCGCATCCGCCAATTCTTAACCGGATTGCCATAATACATCACCACCGACCGCAGCAGCCCAAGCGTGGACAGTGGCGAGGGGTCAGTGGACAGTGATGAGTGATCAGTGGTCAGTGGTGAGTGGTCAGGGGACCGTGGCGAGCCTGGCTTCATTCGTGATCACCTTTCTTCCTTCTCCCTTCTTCCTTCTCCCTTCCCCCTTCTTCTTCCCCCATCCTATGGTGATAAATCCCATCATGCTCCGGCTGCCACAGCGCCAGGCGTCCGCCGCCGAGGAGGGCCAGGGCGCAGGCGGCAGCCAACAGCAAGCCGTTGGGCAAGGTCAACGCTGCGCCCAGAATGTCGGCGGCGGCCGCCAGGATGAGCCAGAGGGCAGTGAAGTGGGGCAGCACGCCCAGGCAGACGAGTAAAAAGGCGATCAGGGTGGCGCCGTTCAAGGCAGACAGCAGCAGCGTGGCCGGCGTCCAGTCGAAGGCGGTCTGTAAAAACGATCCCCAGGCAGGGCGCGCGCCCGCGACCAGGTTGAGGACAAGGAACAGCGCCAGACCCAGCCGCAGCGCCGGCGGCAGCCATGCTTGCAGCAGATGGGCAGGCTGCGCCCAGCGGCGGCGGTAAGCGGCGGCGGCGGGATCAATCACGCGGCTGGAAACGAGCCAGTCGCGCAGGAAGACGGCGACGTAGGGCAGGCAAAAGACAGCGGCGGCGACGTAGACGCCGGGCGGGTAGACGATGGGCCACAGCAGCACGGTGAGGAAGCTCATGAAAATGCCGGCAACCCTTCGCCGAAAAACGCTGTCGGGTAGGGGGGCTATTGGCAAACCGCGCCGCGCGCGCCAGTTCAGCCCTAGCATATAAAAGTAGCGGAAAGCCGCCAGCAGCAAAAACCACCCCGGCAGCTTGCCATACCACACCACCAGAGTCGCCGCCAGCAGTACCCCCAGTGCGTCAAACTCCACGTCCAGAATTTCCCCCAGCCGGCTGGTCTGCCCGCTGCGGCGGGCGGCGTAGCCGTCGAACAGGTCAATGAATGCGGCGCTGGTGTAGAGAAATGCCGGCAGCCAGCCCAACCCCCCCGGCGGCAGCGGCAACCCCACAAACCCGGCCATCAACCCCATCAGCAGCCCGCGCCCCACCGTCAGCCAGTTGCCGGGGCCCAGGCCGGGCCATAACTGCGCCGCCTGCGGTGCATGGTTCAGCGGCAAATAACGGCGCAGCAGCCACAAAATAAGCCCCAGCGTCGCCGCCGCCAGCCACAACCACCGCTTCGCATAGTCAATGTCCGTAATATCAGCTAAAAAGACATAACCGGCGAACAGGCTTAAAGCCGCCAGCGCCGCTGCAGCCCACCACCGCCGCTGCAACGGCACGGGCAGGCGACGCTTGACGGTGGGCGTGAGCATACTCATGACCGGGTAGGGGGGGACACGCTTAGTAATTGTCTAGAAACAGGTTCGTAGTAACGGCTTTAGCCGTCCAAACCGCTAAAGCGGTTACTACGAACCCCAATTGCCAAGTTGTTTACGGACAGTTACTTATGACTCTGGCTGAATTTGCCAGCCTTCCTGGAATTCGTAGACAGCCTGTTTGAAATGGTCGGCTACGGGGACGGAATGGCCCACGCTGTAGTCGTACATGACAATGACGGTATAGCCGCGGGCGATCAGGCGGTCTTTGTCGCCGTCAATGCGGTAAGCCATGCGAAAACTGCGCCGCCCAAATTCAGTGATGCCCACGCCTACTGTCAGCTCTTCGCCAAAATAAGCGGGCGACTTATAAGTGCAGCTTGCTTCCGCCAGGATGAGGGGCATATCCAGCGGGCTGGTGCCCAGGTCAAAGAACCTGGTAAAGTAGCGCACGCGCGCGCTTTCCATGTAGGTGAAGAAAACGGCGTTGTTGACGTGCCCCATTGGGTCCAGGTGGCGAAATTCCACCTCCAGCCTGTAAATGAACGGGTATTCACGTGCCAGTTTGTGCATAGGATTTCCTCTAACTCTGCGTCATGGTTCGGCTGCGTTCACCACAAGCCTGCCAAATCTGTAAGCCCGTTGCCTGAGCCTGCCGAAGGCGCAGTGTGGCGTAATGTAACCGCGTAGGTCAGAACGTGCAAGCCAGTTTGAGCCAAATCAGGTACAATATTCTGGATGACGAGTGGGCGCAACGCGCTGGCAAACGACCTTTTCGCCGCCCACGCAA
>JAGVTM010000255.1 GCA_019136785.1 Chloroflexota bacterium
GTCCTGCCAGACGACGCGGAAGTCCCCCGGCAGGGGGCCCGCAGCCACCGCCGGAAAGGCGTTATTGACCGCCACGTCCTGGCTGGAGATTTGTTGGCGTTCGCTCCAGGTAACGCCGCCGTCGCTAGAAGTGCGAATGTAAAGTTGTTGGGGGGTGCTGGCAACACTGCCGGCATGGTACGCAATCAAAACCGTGCCCGCGCTGTCCACTGCCAGGCCCATAGAAGGGCCAAAGAAGCCCAGATAACACCCTTCAGCCCAATCGCACGGCGGCATTTCCGTTGATACGTCCACCAACTTCTGCTGCCAACTCACGCCGCCATCCGTCGAACGCAGCACATATAAGCGGCTGTTGCCCGTGTAGTCGGAGGTAAACGACGCTGCCGCCACATACACCGTGCCATCGGCAGCCACTGCGCCGCCGCTATGGAACCAGTAGCGCAGCACAGTGCTGGTGCGCACGGGCGGGGCGAAGCTCTGCCCGCCATCGTGCGACGCCGCCACGTAGCTGGCGCGCGCATTGAAGGCCACGTAGACGTCTGCGCCATCGGGCGAGATGATCAGCACGGGTTTGTCGGACCACTGCGGTGGCTGGTCATCTTGCGGGGCGACTAAAATGGGCGCAGACCAGCTTTGCCCGCCATCGGATGACTGCTGGTAGGTGACGCCGGGGATGTAGTCGTGCAGCCAGGCCACGTGGACTACGCCGTTGGCGTCCACCGCCACTTGCGGGTCGTTCTGGCTGCGCCAGCTTTGCGCCAGGAACTGGTCTGGCTCCCAGGTCGCGCCGCCGTCCAGCGAGCGGCGAAAGATCAGGGCGGGCAGCGGGCAGTCCGGGCAGGGCGGCGGCCCATTGTAGCGGGTGGTCATCTGGTACACGACGCCACTGTTGGGGTCCACGGCTACCGCCGGCTCCCAGTCGTCATGCCCGCTCCAACGCCGCTCCAGGTCGAATCCACTTGATTGGGGCTGTGGGAGTTCTGCCGGCAATGCCGGCAGCGCCTCCCCCACCCGCCCTGGCTCCGTGCGCGCGTCCGTGGCTTCCAGCCGTACCGTCGGCGCATGCACCCACGCCCACACCCCGACGCCAAAACAACACAAAACCAGTAGCCACCGTTTCATCTTTCACCTCCACACCCAAAACCTTGCTTATCATAAACGTTCACAGAAGAATAGCGCGTCTGTCACCTGGCAACAAGCAATTCCTCGAAAACGTATGGATAGAATTGCCATTGACCCCCCTGAAGATATAGACGCTAAAATTGCAGCCTGATTCCGAGGAGACAACATGGGCCACGGTGCACCATCATAGATGAAAATTCGTAGTGCAGTTGCGCGGACAAACTAACAGTTTGTCCTACAGGTATCTGCGTCCTCCGCGTCTTCGCGTAAATGTATTTCCAAAGGAATTGTCCCGCAAGAATTTGACCATTCTGCCATTTGCGATTAGACTTCTGACAATTGCATAAATTCTCATCCAGAGAGGTGGAGGGATCGGCCCGATGAAGCCTCGGCAACCCCCGCGTTTTACGCGGCAGGTGCTAATTCCGACAGACAGCCTAAAGGCGTCTGGCAGATGAGAGCCTGTACTAACAGCCTCTCATCACTATGAGAGGTTTTTTGTTGTCAGGGCTTTTCAACCAACGAAAAAAAGTCACCCCTGTGTAGCTAGATCTGTTTACCAGACGCACGGCATAGAGCCGACCCTCACATACAAAGGACGTCAGGCTTTCCTGGCTTTCTTTGCGATCTTCGCGTCTTGGCGGTGAAATTCCAGAGAGACTTAGTAGTTATATCTGGGCAACGATAGGATAACGACATGCAGCGAACGACACGCTTACAGGAAGAACTGGCGCAGCGGATTTTGATTTTGGATGGGGCCATGGGCACGATGATCCAGAGCTACCAACTGGACGAAGGGGGCTATCGCGGGGCGCGCTTTGCCCATTACCACCGCGATTTGAAAGGCAACAACGACCTGCTCGTTCTCACCCAGCCGGACATTGTGCACGCCATTCACCAAGCCTACCTGGAAGCGGGCGCGGACATCATCGAAACCAACACCTTCAACGCCAACGCCATTTCCCAGGCAGATTATGAGATGGCAGCGCTGTCCTATGAAATGAACCGCACGGCAGCGGAAATTGCCTGCGCCGCCCGCGACGAATTTGAGCGGCAGCACGGAGACGCCTCCCCCCGCTTTGTGGCCGGCGCGCTGGGCCCGACGAACAAAACTGCCTCTATCTCCCCCGACCTGAGCAACCTGGGGTATCGCAACGTCACCTTTGACGAGTTGGTGGACGCCTATTACACGGCAGCGCGGGGGTTGGCGGAGGGGGGCGTAGACCTGCTGCTGGTGGAGACAATTTTCGACACGTTGAACGCCAAGGCGGCGATTTTCGCCATTCTGAAATATTTCGACGACAGCGGGCAGCGGCTGCCCATTATGATTTCGGGCACTATCACCGACGCCAGCGGGCGCACCCTGTCTGGACAAACGACAGAGGCGTTTTGGAACGCAGTGGCCCATGCGCAGCCGCTAATTGTGGGGCTGAACTGCGCCCTGGGGGCGCGGGAAATGCGGGCGCACATTGAGGAGGTGAACCGGCTGGCGCCCACGTATGTCAGCGCCTATCCGAACGCGGGTTTGCCAAATCCGTTTGGGGAATATGATGAGACGCCAGAGATTACGGCGCGGATTTTGGGAGAGTTTGCCCAAAGCGGTCTGGTAAATGTGGTGGGCGGCTGCTGCGGTACGACGCCTGCCCACATTCGGGCAGTGGCAGAGGCGGTGCGCGGGTTGCCGCCGCGCCAGATACCCGATATTACGCCCATGTGCCGTCTGAGCGGGCTGGAGCCGTTAAATATTTCGCGCCAGTTGAACTTTGTAAACATCGGCGAGCGCACCAACGTCACCGGATCGCGCAAGTTTGCCCGCCTCATCCGCGAAGGGCAGTATGAAGAAGCCCTCAGCGTGGCGCGGCAGCAGGTGGAAAGCGGGGCGCAAATGCTGGACGTGAATATGGATGAGGGTATGTTGGACGCGGAAAAGGCAATGACTACCTTCCTGTCCCTGATCGCCAGCGAGCCAGACATTGCCCGCGTGCCCATCGTCATTGACTCCTCGAAGTGGTCGGTGATTGATGCGGGACTGAAATGCGTTCAAGGCAAATCGGTGATTAACTCCATCAGCCTGAAAGAAGGGGAGGCGGAATTTGTGCGCCAGGCGAAGCTGGCGCGCTGGTATGGGGCAGCCGTGATTGTGATGGCTTTTGATGAAGAAGGGCAGGCAGACACGGTGGCGCGTAAGTTTAACATTTGCCAGCGCGCTTACCGCA
>JAGVTM010000300.1 GCA_019136785.1 Chloroflexota bacterium
CTCGCCGGACACAGCCAGGGGTCGGTGCATTACCGCCAATACTGGCTGGTGGAAAAGGAGGAGGGCGCTCCTTTCGGTTATTTCTGCCTCTTCTTGTGGAAACAGGTGATGTCCATTGAGGAAATAGCCGTCATGCCAGGCAACTCCTGGCGCGCCCTGGGGCTGTACGTGGCGCAGGCGCTGAAAACGATGGCAGATGAGATCAATGAAACGGCGGATAAGCCGGTGCGGGCGTTGGTTTTTCGCCTGGGGGATGAGCATCCTATTTACGAAGCGCTGGGAAGAAACCTGGAACGACAGGATCGCCCGTATGCCTGGTATTTGCGCGTGCCTGACCTGGAGGCGTTTTTGCGACACATTGCGCCGGCGCTGGAGCAGCGGCTGGCGGCAAGCGTGATGGCGAACCATTCGGGGGCGTTAAAACTCAGTTTCTACCAGCGCCACTTGAAGCTGACGCTGACGCAAGGCAAAATCGTGGGCATTGCGCCGTATGAACCCGACTCGTTTTTCGACGCCAACGTCTTTTTCCCTGACCAGACGTTTCTCCACGTCTTGTTTGGTCATCGTTCTCTGGCTGAACTGAATCATTTGCGCGCAGATTGTTTTGCCGAAGATGCCGGCAGCGAAGTCCTGCTAAACTGTCTCTTTCCTGTGCGGCACAGCTCCCTTTTCCCGCTTTCCTGAGACAAACAATGAACCCCCTATTCCCTTTCTGGGAACGCGCCCCCGCTTTTATTCTCGACGGCGGTCTGGCGACTGAGCTAGAAGCGCGCGGCTGCGATTTGAACGATCCCCTCTGGTCGGCGCGAATGCTGCTAGAAAACCCCGCCGCCATTCGCCAGCTTCACCTCGACTATCTGCACGCGGGCGCGGACGGCATCATCACCGCCACCTATCAAGCCAGCATCCCTGGCTTTGCCCGCAAGGGCATCCGCCGCGCCGCAGCAGGCGAGTTGATGCGCCTGGCGGTGCGGCTGGCAGCAGAAGCGCGGGATACCTTTTGGGCAGATGCGGCAAACCGGCAGAATCGCCTGCGCCCGCTGGTCATCGCCAGCGTGGGCCCCTATGGCGCATTTCTGGCAGACGGCTCCGAATATCGCGGCGCATACGGCGTGAGCGAAGGATGTCTTTATCGTTTTCACTGGCCCCGTTGGCAAATCTTGAGCCGCAGCGGCGCGGACTTGCTGGCTTGCGAGACCATTCCATCTTATATGGAAGCGCGAGCGCTGCAACAACTGCTGCAAGAAACGCCTGGCGTCTGGGCCTGGTTCAGCTTTAGCTGCAAGGATGGGCAGCATATCAGCGACGGCACGCCGTTAGCCACATGCGCCGCGCTGCTGGCAGAGACAGAGCGGGTAGCTGCCATTGGCGTTAACTGCACGCCGCCCCGCTTTATCGCCAGCCTCATTGCCGAACTGCGCCGCATCACCGATAAACCGATTGTGGTCTATCCCAATTCCGGCGAAGCGTACGACGCCGTAGCCCGCCGCTGGTCTGGCGAAAACGACGCCCACACCTTCGCCGCCCTCAGCCAGACCTGGCAGCAGGCTGGAGCGCGCCTCATCGGCGGCTGCTGCCGCACCGCTCCCCGCCATATCGCCGCCGTGAAAAAAGCGCTCACCTCAGGCGGCTTAGTTAGTGACCATGTAAAGCTGCCTGCACATCTTCATTGAAACGCACAGCCTG
The DNA here is from genome assembly GCA_019136785.1 of Chloroflexota bacterium. GTDB lineage: Bacteria > Chloroflexota > Anaerolineae > Promineifilales > Promineifilaceae > JAGVTM01. The sequence goes on from JAGVTM010000300.1 coordinate 1,687, forward strand.
GGTACAGTGCCGGCAAACCTCTCCCCATGAACGAGTGAGAACAGGCGCTTTTTCCTGGTAAACTCTATGTTGCTTTCTGCCGCCGCGAATCAGGCGCGCGCCTTCGCGTAATGGACGTTGCCCCAACCAATTATCCAGAGTTGGGTAACACTCAATGTTGCGCATCACATCAGCCTCACTTGCCTGGTACAAAGATGTGACCAACCATGCCTCCGAACATTTAGACGGGATACAAAATACCCATTTCTCTGGCTTTGTCTCAGGCAGATTCAGCCAACGAGACATAACAGTTTGCAGCCTGTCCACAGAAGCAGCGGCAGGCGGGCAGGGAAGCTCGCAAGGCAAGTCGTCTGACTCATCTTCAATGTTGGCTTCTTGATACCGCTTGCCCGCCACATCAGCATCCAGGTGAACTATCACCATATCAAACCAGGTTAGCGACGGATTTTGCGCAACGGAAAAATCCATGCCAACTTGTTGCCGGCACCACCTGTAGACGCCGCCCCATCCTCCGCCAAAACTACCCGCGCCCCCCAGGGCGTCGCTTGTTTCCGGTTGCAGCAGGTGGGCTGTAAAACGCTGCGGCGCCAGGATAGCTTTCAAGGCTGCCTCAATAATAATCAGATCGGTTGGGCCTTCAACGACCAGGGCAATCCGCAGATCAGACATTCGGCACGCCCCCCAAATGCCCCATAACCCACAATCGGGACAAGGACCACCCCTTTTCTTCGCTAAGCTGGCGCAGCAATTCGTCACTGATTACCACCCGCTGTACTTGCGTATGTCCTTCGCTGTTACGGTCTATGGCAAAAAGGCGTACTCTATCATCCTGCAAAGGCAAACCATCCAGCACAGCCGGATTGTGCGCCGTAAACAGAAGTTGTCGCGGTTCGGGGTTGGTTGTAGCCCATTGGCACAATGATCGCACCAACTTGCGCGCCAGGCGCGGGTTAAGAACTTGATCTAGATTATCTATAGCAATACATTTAGGCGTTTTAGGCGAAAGCGCCAGCGCCGCACAAAACAAAATATAGAGCGACCCTTCGCTGGCATCGTAAGCTGTAAGCGTATTTCTTGTCTCGCGCATGTACCGGTCACGAAAACGCAGTACTAACCTGGTGCGGGGTATAGTAGCTGACAGGATGTTGCCGGGGGTATCGGTGGCATCAAAATCACGTATCCAATCAATCATACCTGTTACATCATCCAGCGCATCGGCCAGAAAATCATCACCACTAGACAACGATTGCAGTTCTTTCATCGCCTCTGCCAATCTCCCGCCGGACAATCCAACCGGTTGGCGCGTCTGTGGGTCTGGAGCTAATCCACGCAGCATTAAGGTGTTCGGTGTGTAAATGGCATACTCGCGGAGCAAGGCTATTAGTTGGCTGGCTGGATGCGATTCATCTAATTCCACCAATTTTAAGGCGGCCAGCCCTTGCTCCCCATTAACGCCTTTTGTCCGAATCCCACGACTGACCACCTGCTGATTATCGCCTTGTAAATTTTCACTTTTATATTCCCAGGCTGGTTTGGGACTCTCAAGCGGATTCAGCAAACTGACCGTGTAGCTGGCGTTTGAAGCATGCGCTCCAAAATAGATTTCGGGAGGTATTCTTATCGGAAACGCATTTTTGTAAAGAC
>JAGVTM010000293.1 GCA_019136785.1 Chloroflexota bacterium
TCTAATACGCCCCCTTCCCCCGCAGCACCACCCACAACGTCTTCAACAAAATATACATATCCATCCACAACGAGTAGTTTTGCACGTAGTAAAGGTCGTCTTCCGTGTGCAAGTGCATGGGCTTGTCGGAACGGCCATTGACCTGCCACCAGCCCGTGATTCCCTGAGGCACAGAGAAGCGTTTGCGCTGCCACGGCTCATATTGCGCTGCCAGCCAGGGCAGTTCCGGGCGCGGGCCCACCATGCTCATTTCCCCTTTGAGCACGTTGAACAACTGCGGCAGTTCATCCAGGCTGGCGCGGCGTAACAGTGCGCCGACGCGCGTAATGCGCGGGTCGTCCGCCTTCTTGTGAATGATCTGGCCGTCCCCGTTCACCTCATTCACCTGCTGCTGCAGCTTCTCCGCCCCGGCGATCATGGAGCGGAATTTGTACATGGTGAACAGTTGCCCATTCTCGCCCACGCGCTGCTGGCGGAAGATGATGGGACCTTTGGAATCCAGCTTAATAGCCAGGGCGATCAGGGCCAGGAAGGGCCAGCTCACCAGCAAGGACAGCGTGGCTACGGACAGATCCAGCAGCCTTTTCATCAGCCGCTGCACATCGTTCAGGGCCGGATCGCGCAGGTTGATCAAGGGCAAGCCGCCAAAATTTTCAGCCTGACCGCGATACAGGGAGAGCGTGAAGTAATCGGGCACCATGCGCACGTTGACGGGTAAATCATGCAGGGTGACGACCAGCCGGTTTACCTGGTGGTATTTATCTTGCGGCAGGGCCATGATGACGTCTCGCACCTGGTGCGTCTGAATGACTTGCTTGATGTCGTCAATGCCGCCCAGAATGGGCAGAGGGGAGGCGGCGCCGGCGGGATCGTCCAGGAAACCCACCAGATGCAGCCCCATCCAATCATACCGTTCAATCATGGCGGCGACCTGCTGCCCTTCTTCGCCTGCGCCCACAATGAGCACGCGCTGCGCGGGCGGATGGGCGTCGCTGAGACGGAAGAGGAGACGGGCAATCAGCCGCCAGGTTAACAGGAAGATGAAGTCCAGCAGCACAAAGATGAGGAAGAGCCAGCGGGAGATGCCGCGATAGTCAAAGGACAGGTAAAGCAAGCCGGCAAAACAGAGGGAAGCAAACCCTGTGCCCAGCATCAGCGCCTGTAGTTCGTCAACCAGGCGATGGATACGCCGCGGATCGTACAGCGAAGCCAGCAAGAAGACCACAAACCACAACAGCGGCACGGCAAAGTACAACAGCAGCGGCAGTTGAATTTCAGGCGTGGTGGGTTGCAGGAAGGGAATTGCCGGCAGCTTGGGTCGAACTTCGACAGCAATGACCAGCGCCAGCAGCGTAAAGCCGGCATCTAAAAACACAGATAAAATGGCAAAGTTAACGCTGAATCGTTTCGACATATTTACCTCCTTGCTTTAGCAAGCCCTTGCTTTAGCAAGCCCTTGCTGGATTTCGGCAAAAAGCTGCTCGTAGGCGTCGGTCACAGCATCCCAGGCGTAAGTTGTCTGCGCCCGTTCCGCGGCGCGGCGGGCATATTCAGCCACTACACCGGGTTCACTTACCAGCCGCCGCAGCAGTGGTCGTAAACTATCTGCTCCTATTTTGCCGTCATAGGCAAAGCCTGCATCGCCAATGGTTTCCAGGTTTTCGGGCGTATTATGGACAACCACACAGTTGCCGAAAGCCATGGCCTCAATGAGCGCGGGGTGCGTGCCGCCCACGCCAGAGCTTTCGACAAAGATGTGCGCATTTGTGCCCAGTTCTTGATACCCTTCGCCAAAAACGTATCCCGTAAAGACAATGCGGGGATCGCCTGCCGCGCGCGCGTGCAGCGCGGCAATATAGGCTTCTGCATAGGCAGCGCTGCCAACGATAACACATTTCATATCTGTGTCCAGTTGGCGAAAGGCATCCACAATGTGGTGGGCGCAATTCTCCGGTACCAGACGCCCTACAAACAGGATATAGCGACCGGCTTCCAGGCCATAGCGCGCCAGGAGTTCGCCTGGCGGTCGCCTGGTCACTTCCGAACCATACGGGATGTAGGGGGGCGTGCTGTGGAAGCGGTCTTGATAATACGCCTGCACTACCCGCGAATCCGTCAAATAAGCGTTGGGTAATTTGGTCGCTAAGAATTCAGCAAACTGGATATATTGGCGGGCAAAGGTGGGCCATTTTTCCCGCTTCCAGTCCAGGCCATCTACATTGAGGAGCGTTTTTGTGCCCACCAGGCGAGGGATCCAGGTGACGGGGCTGTTGCCGGCAATAAAGTACAGGGCAATATCATACCGCTGCGGCAGGGCGTGCACGGAGGATAAGAAGGAATGCACGATGGTGTCCAGATATTTGTTGGCAATCGTGGGCAGTTTCACCAGCCGCATGCCCAAATAGTGGTCGTCTGGGTAAGTGATATGGTGGGAGCGGCAGTACACGGTTACCTCATGCCCGCGCTGCGCCAGCCGCTTGCCAAGCTGCTCCACGCACGTTTCAAAACCGCTATAACTTGCCGGCACGCCGCGCGTACCTAGAAGGGCAATTTTCATTCCAACTCCTTGAAGACAGTGGCGAGTGGCGAGTGGACAGTGGCGAGTGGTCAGTGGCGAGTGGTCAGTGGTCAGTGGTCAGTGACCAGAAAGCGTCTCGCTACTCATCACTCATCACTCACCACTCATCACTCATCACTCACCACTCATCACTCATCACTCATCACTCATCACTCACCACTCATCACTCACCACTCACCACTGATCACCCATCCCTCACCAACTCCGCGTACAGCGCCAGCCATTTGGCGGTGAAGGCTTCTAACGAGTAACACGCTCGCAAACGCGCCTGTCCGGCTGCACCCAGGCGCTGCCGGCATTCTTCATCTGCCGCCAGCCGGCCAATCGCCGCCGCCATCGCCGCCGCGTCGGTTGGGTGCACCAGATAACCCGTTGCCTGATCCTGCACCATCTCCAGGCTGCCGCCGTGCGCATTGGCTACCACCGGGCAGCCCGTCGCCATCGCTTCCAGCACCACCGTGGGGAACGGGTCGGGTTCGGTGGAAGGGAGCACAAATATATCATAAGCCGCCAGCACAGCCGGAATATCGGTGCGGAAATCGCTAAAAATCACGCGGTCAGCCAGCCCCAGGCTGTGCGCCAACTGCTTAATTTCCGTCACCAATCTTTCTTGCCCAGGGAAAACGCCCCCCACCAGGGCAAACCACACGGTAGGGTGCGCCTGCGCCGCCAGCGCCGCTGCTTGCAGAAAATGCGCCTGCCCTTTCCAATGGCTAAACCGCCCCACCATCCCCACCAGAACGGCCTCCGGCGGCACGCCCCAGGCGCGGCGAATCGCCTGCGCCGCGCTTGTCTGGTCGCTAAAACGCTGTAAATCAATGCCGTTGTGAATGACCATCGTCCGCTGTTCGTTCAGGCGATTGCCCGCGCACAAATGGTCGCGCGTGGGCGTAGACACGGCTACTACCTGCGCCGACAGGCGGGGGATCAGCCAGGCAGTCGCTTTCCATAGGAAACGGGGGCGGGTGATGATTTCATGGATGTGCCAGACGTGCGGCGTGCGCGTCAGGCGGGCCGCCAGCGCGCCAGGGAGGACGGCGGCGGTGTTGCTGTGCACCAGGCAAACCCGCTCGCGGCGGATGAGGCGCATCAGAAAAAGCGTGGACAGGATGAGCCGCCAGAAGTAACGCAGCAAGCCAACGGGCGTGAAATATTTGCGGCGTAAAATAGCCGTGGGATAATGCACCACATCAATCCCCCGCTGCGCCAACTCCTGGGTCAACCGTCCTTCGTAAGCCACATCGGTGGGGATAACCACCAGGGGACGCCATTGGGCAGGCGGCAGTTGATCCAGCAGTTGCAGCAAGATCACGTCCGCGCCATACATTTCGTCGCTGGCGTGTACATAGAGGAGAGTGCGAGGTAACATATTTCAGGGCGCTTGCAGCCATTGGCTCAAGTCCTGATTGAGCCAGGATTGCAGCGCCAGCACGTCCTGGCGGTAATAGTCGTTGAGAGCCTGCGCCAGCGTGGGTTCCAGCGCGGGCGGGGCGTTGCCAAACAACGGCTGCAGCGCCAGCCGATCCACGGCTACACACGCATAATAAGCCAGACGCGCCAGACGGCTCTCCTGTAGGGTTAACGCCAACATCTTTTCAGGGGTGAGCCAGGTATCATAGAAGAAGCGCTGATTAGCCCAAGCCAGCCAACGCAGGCGGGGCAGGGCATAAATAGATTGCTTGGGTCTGCGATGCAAGTTTATCTGTACATCAGGCGCGACTTGCAGAAATGTGAATACGCGCTGCAGCGCCCCGCGCGCATCTGCTCGCAGGTCTCTGTCCAGCAAAATCAACATTTGCTGCGGCGCAAAAAATTGCCTATATCGCTGCAAATGTTGGTGGTAAAGGCCATAACTCAGCACCTCCGGCGCTTTGGACTGCGCCTGCGCCCCCGCACGGGGGTGCGCCCCCGCACGGGGGCGCGTTCCCGCGCCATCTAATAGCTCCGCCAACCCTTCATTCAGCGGGCGCACAGGCAATATGCCCACCTGCATGTACCAGTAATAGGCGGAAATAGCCCGCGCCGCCGGGTGGCGCAAAACGGCAATCAGGCGCGCCTGCGGCAGGTGACGCGCCAGCCGGGCGGGGCATTCGGGCCTGCCTAAATAATCCGGGCGCTTGATGCCCATGATTTGTCCAGGGCGGGCGGCGGCCAACACCCGATGCAGCCTCACCTGTACCTTATCTTCCAGATAGAAAGGGTCTTCAAAATCGGGCGTTTCATAGCGCGGCAAAAACAGGCCCGGATGCTGTCGCAGCGCCTCGTGAATAAAGGTTGAACCAGCTTTTTGGGCGCCAATGAGGACAAATTGGGGTAAGAGGAGCATAAAGTAAAACAGCAGTGCCTTTAAGTGCGTTGCGCCCTGGTCGCATAGGCGCAAATAGACAGGGTGACAGCCACGTAAAGTGACCAGGGAACAGTTAGCTGGCCCAGCAAGGCGCTGTAGGAGGTATTTAGCACGGCTAAAACCACCACGTAGCCCGCCGCCCAGGCGAATTCGGCGGCGGCCAGCAGGCGCGCCGATTGTAAGATGCGGCGCATGTTGATGAGAAGGTGGCTGACCATTCCCGCCAGGCCAACAAGCCCCAACTGCAGCCACAGTTCAATAAAGCCATTGTGCGCCTGCCGCACGTCCCAGACGCGCCCCACGTAGGTGATCACGTCGCGGCGACCGGGCAGGCTCCAGAAGGCGTCAAAACCATACCCCCAAATGGGGCGCTGCACAATATACCCCCAGGCATATTCCCATAAGTCGAAGCGCACCAGCAGGGTGTTGCGGTCGGGGTCGCGCCCCAACAACGCCAGCCCATAATCGGCAATCTGGTTGAGCGCCGGGTGCAGCAGCATCACCAGGAAGAGCCAGGCGCCGAGCAGCAGCAGCAAGAGACTGATGAGGCGAATGCCGGCATCTCGCCAGCGAAACACCCCCAACAACGGCAGCGCCGCAATCATCACTGTCAGGGACAGCAGCGGCGTGGCGGAACTGGCTAAGACAATCAACAGCAGCGCCAACAAGAAGAAAGCCCCCCACCTCGGCGCAGACGCGCCCCCCCCCTGCTTTCTCTACAGCACCAAAGCCCAGGCAGCCGCGCCCAGAATCGCCATATACCGTCCCAGCGAATTCTTGTGCTCATAAACGCCTTTCCAGGCCAACGACCCATCCGCCAGAAACATGCGCCCCACCGGCGGATAGACAAACCCAACCACCAGACTGATGATGGCAGCCAGCGCCAAAGCCCAGGCCACAATTTGCAGTTGCTGTCGCAGCGAAAAACGCATGGCCAGATAGATGCCCACAAAAGTGCCTGCGCCAAAGTTAGCCAGCCCCAACAACGAGCGCGACGGGGACACAGACCACAGCAAAGAGAGAGGAACCAGACCCAGCAACAGCAGCAGCAGCTTATCGCGTGTCAAGAACCAGAGGAAGCGGGGAATCTGGCCCTGACCCACCATCGTGGCTGCCAGAAACAGCACAATCAACCCAATGAGCAGCAGTTGCACATCCACGCCGCCCACAGCGGCGTCCCCGCCGCCCACTACCAACAAATCTTGAAAAGGGCGGGTCATAAAGAACAGCGCCAGAGCCATCGCCGCCATGTGTCCGCGCCCGGCGCGCTGCGACACGGCCTTGCTGCCGCCCCGGCCGCCGCTGCCGCCCCGGCCGCCGCTGTCGCCGTGTAATGGCGCGAAAGCCGCCACGTTACCCATCAGCCAACCCCTCCGCGCGGCGTTTGCGCCCAAACAAGCCTAATACAGTGGGATCCATGCCCAACCGCTGTACCACCCGCGCCGCCAGGATAACGTTCCAGCAAAGCATCCCGCTGGTGGAAGCAATCGCCGCCCCCATCACGCCCAGAGGGGGGATGAGCAGCAGGTTCAGCACAGTGTTTAAGGTCGCGCCCGCGCCAATGCCCAAAACCACGTCTTTCTCAAAGCCCGTCATAGTCAAAATCAGGGCTTGCATACCGAAGAAGGTGTTGAAAATGCGGGCGGCGGCGGAGAGGTTGAGGACGGTCTGGCCCGCGGCAAAATCGCTGCCGAAAATGGTCAAGAAGGGGCGACCAAACATCAACAGGGGAATAGCCAACACCACCGTAATCGCCAACGCCGCCCGCGCGCTGCGGGTGCACACTTTCTGTAAGCGCTCCAGGCTGTTTGAGTTGTACAACGTGGCAATGGTGGGCGCCAGCACGGAGTTGATGGCGACCAACACGAAACCGAGCAGATCGGTGGAACGCACCACCGCCGTGTATAAGCCCACGGCTGCCGTTCCATCCAATGCCCCCAGCAGCAGCGTATCTATGCGTCTGTTCATAAACTGCATACTGCTGTACATGAGCAGGGGCCAGGCGCTGGCGCGCCAGGCGGCAGTGTCATAGGTGGGGGCGGCGGTTTTGGCGGATGCCGGCAAAACACGAGCCAGCCAGACCGCGCCCACAAAAAAGGCAACCGCCGTGGAGAAAACGTGCAGCCCCGTCACCCACACCGCATTGAGCTCACCTGTGTCCAGCCAGAACCAGCCAAGCAGCAAAGCCAGCAGCAGACCGGGCTGAATCACCGCTTCGGGCAGTTGGCTGGGCACAATGCGAAACAGACCACGCAGGGTTCCCTGCCGCAGGCGCGTCAGCGCTACAAAGGGCAGCATCAGCAGCGCCGCCAGAAATGCCGCATAAATTTCCCGCGCGATCAGCCCCCTAAACGCCAGCAGGCTGGCGATCAATGCGGCGGCGCCCACCAGACCCAGGCTAATGCGCAAAGAAGTGCGGTTGGTCCAATTGAGCAGCCCGCGCATACGCCCCCACTCGCGCGCTTGAAAATGCGCAGCTACTTCGCGGATTAACAGTTGGTCCAGACCAAAAACTGCCGGCAGCACCAGCAAGTTAATCCAGGTTGTGGCATACACATAAACGCCAAACCCGGCGGCCCCAATCGTGCGCGTCAACATCACGCTGATGACGAACATCAGCCCCACCAGGCCAATCTTCATCACGAAAAAGAGCACGGCTTCCCTGGCAAAATGTAAGCGAAACGAGCGGCGGGAAACAGGCGAGGAGAGAGTTTCAGCAGGCTTTTCTAACATAGAAGAGTACACAATCTTGCTGCGTGCGTGGGGGTCGCTCACCGGCCCCCCATCACGCGCCGCTCGCCCCTATATCATAACCATATTCCCCTAACAGGGGCCCCAATTCACGCTGCACGGCCTGGCGGTGCGCTGCGGACAGGTAATTGCGCCAGTCGCCAATAGCCCCTTTGCGAAATGTATTAGCCTGGCGATAAAACAACTGCTGCGCGACTGTTTGCAGCGCCAGATCATCCAGCGCCAGTCCCAGGAAAGTAGACAAGTCTACCAGCGCTGTCCATTGGCGCGCCTCTGTGCCGCCGCCCGCTGCGCCAATCAGATCCTCAAACCGGATCAGGTGCGCGCCAGCCTGCCGCCAGGCCACAAATCGTTGGAACTCCTGGGCAATCCCCGGCTGCCCCACGCCGCCAGCCACAGCCGCGTCGGGTATACCCTCTATCAAAGCCATCAGCCGCGCCTCGTCGTCGGGCAAAGACGCCAGATAGTCGTGCAGCCGGTTGACAGACCGTTTTTGAATGTGATGGAAATGGGACACCACCACGTCGCGGGGATCGCGGATGATTAACACCTGTTTATAGCCCATTTCCGCCAGCAGTCGCGCATTTTCCGGCGTGTAGGGCATGTGCGCGCCCACGAAACAGCCCGCGCCCACGCGCCGCAGTTGCCCCTGGCGGTCGCGCACCTCCTGCAAGCGGTTGTGGTGGTGGATGTGGCTGATAAAGTAACCTGAGCGGGTCAGACCCGGCAGCAGGTCGAGGCAGCGCAGCAGCAGATGCGTGCCCGATTTGGGAATGGAGTTGGCAAAGACGCGCGGCCCCACGCCAAAAGCGCGGTACCACGTTTGCGCCAGCAGTTGGCGACCACGGTTGCCGATAGCTTCGCGGCGGTTGAAGCTCCCGTGCAGCCAAAAACGAAAATCATCCAGCAGCATCGGACTCCCCCGCAGGCACAGCCGGCTGCTCCGCCGCAAACGTGTACGAAAATCGTTCTATCTCGTAAGCGTAAAGGGATGCTACGCGCTGCCTGGTCGCTTCCGTGTAATAAGAGGCGTATGGCTGGCGGGCGGCGCTGGAATTGAGGATGGGTATCTCTTGCGAGTTGATCCAGATGTTCATTTGCCGCAGGTATGCCGGCAGTTCTGTCGCCAGGTTCTCAAAAGTCAACACATCCTCCACCAGAAACGCGCCATCCTCATCACAAATGAAATGCGGCAGCGTGGTGGTTAACTTCCCTTTCGGATCAAGGCGAGCCACATACTCCGCAAACGTGATTTCTGACCTTAGCTGGAAATAAAGGTGTTTGAGGAAGTTGGCCAGCGACTTTTTCGCCTTATCCCTGTCCGCGTTCATTTTTTGATAATGGTGGTAAAGCGACACAACCCTGTCAAACGGATTCCGCACCACGCAAAAGCGGCGATAGGCAAACCAATCCCACCCCTGGTCGTCAAAAATACGCTTTAGTTCCCGCGCCGAAATATGGTGATAGAAGGGGAACTGCGGCGTCGTCTGCGTAATGTGTACGCTCTTCACGTCTGAATACGCATCCAGAACCCTTCTGACCGTGGTGCTGCCCGTGCGCGGCAAAGCCAGAAACACAAACTTGTGTTGGTGCGAGATTCTCACTATACCCTCAACCGGTCATTCGCCATCGCCGGCTGGCGCAGGCGGCAGCAGGATGCGCAGCCGCCCGGCCGCCCTGGCGTTGTCTGGCTGTAGCTGCAAGACCGTCTGGTATACCGCCGCCGCTGCCTCTGGGCGACTGGTGCGTTCATACACGTCGCCCAGCCCCAGGTAGGCGGGCACGCGAGCCGCGTCTATGGCAATAGCCGCCTGGAATAATGTCTCGGCGTAAGCCAGATCCCGCAGCGGGCCCGCCGCCAGATTACCCAGGCGTACATATGCCAGATAATGCCCTGGTAGGACAGTAAATGCCTGCTCATAAGCCGCCGCCGCTTCTTCGTAACGGGTTAAGGCGCGCAAAGCCTCGCCCCGTAAATAGTGGGTTTGTGCCGGCACAAACAGGTCGCTGCCAAAATCGTCCAGGGCAATAGCTCTGTCAAGCTGCGCCAATACGTCAGCCCAATCCGGTTCCGCCAGCAGTAAGGAAACATTGGCAAGCTGAAACAACAAATCGCTCTGCGCCAGGCGATCATCAGGCAGTCTGGCTTGCGCCGCCAGGAACGAGGCCTGCGCCGCCGCCAGGCGACCCGCTTTTTGCTGCGCCAGACCCAGCAAGTAATGATTGTAAGCCTCTGCTGGCGCCAGATCAACCGCCTGTTGATACCAGCCAGCCGCTGCGCCATAGGCAGATTCTGCCCCATAATGGTCGCCCCAAAGATGTAAATAAGGCACGGGATCGGGAAGCTGCCGCCAATATATAGCGGCGGTGTCTGGCTGGCCCTGTTTTTGCCAGGCAGTCCCCAGCAGGGTCAGGAGGCGGCTGCGGGTGGGGGATGCCGGCGCTAAATCCACCCCTTGCGCCAACCACGTCACCGCCTGGGCAAACGCGCGCGGCTCTTCAGCCCCCCCGCCCGGCATAGCCAAAGCCTGGTTGAGCGCCACCGCCCCTACATTGCCCAGCAAACGTCCTCCAAAATTGCGCCAGTTCACGCCCACCCCCAAAAGCAGCACAATTGTCCAAACCAGAAGGATCTGGCGACGGCGGCTTCCGCTAAGCGCCGCCAGCCTTGCCCGCGGTGCGTAGCCATTCACGGGCGTTCACGGGCCTCAACCTGCGCCGGGGCGCTGCGCCACCAGGCATACACGATCACAAGCAACAGGCTGCCCAACAAGCCAAAGACAAAGGCGATAAGCGTGTTCAGCATCACCAACGGGCGCACAGAATTTTGGGGAACGGCGGCGCGGCTGGCCAGGCGGAAGCCGCTGTCGCTGTCTTGCAGAGCCAGGCGTTCTTCTTCGACCTTATGGGCCAGAGCCAGATACGTCTCGTTAGTCACCTGTTCATTTTGCAGCAGTTGGTCAAACTCCGTCTGTAAAGTTTGCTGCTCAACCTGCAATGACAGAATTTGCGGTTCTAGCCGGGCGGCTGCCTGGGTCGTCGTCTGCAACTGCGCCGTAATGCTTTGCGCCAGCGTCTGCAAAATGGCGTCTAGCTCCTGGCGGCTTTGATTGAACGGCTGCGCCTGCGGATCGAGGTTAAGCTGTAAGGAGGCTGTTGGTTCGGCGCTAAACGCCTTGAGCTGCAAAAAGAGAACGGTTAACTGCTCGCCCACGGCTTCGGTATTGCCGGGCTGCGCGTTCAGTTGCGTTTGCAAAGCTTGAATATTTTGCAGCAGCAGCGTTTTCTGGCGCTGCTCGAGCAAATAAAGCGCCTGGGTAGCCAGCAAATCGTCCAACTGCTGCTTGAGCGTAGCCAGACGATTGCGGGCTTGAAAAGAAGCCAGCGCCGCGGACGCTTCCTGCCAGGCTGTCTCCGCCGCCAGCAGCCGTTCTTCAAAAAAGGCGACCTGTTCCTGAGTGGTATTGCTGTACACTTCGTTAGCCCAGGCAACATACAACTCTGCCCAGGCGTTGGCGATCAGCGCCGCTGTCGCCGGGTCCTCATAAGTGACCGACAATTGCAGCAGCGCCGGGTCTGTCAGGGCTGTGGCATCCAGCAGCGCTGTCAGCGCGCTCAGATTGGCGATTGCCGGCGCTTGCGGGCGCACCCGCTCCCACAGCCGCTGCCGCAGCTCATCGCTCAAAGCCAGGTCGGGATAACCCCGCGCCGAGATCTGCACATTTTGCGTGGCAATGCGATCATCAAACTGAACTGTCGTCCGCGCCGATGTGGCCACCACCAGCGCGCCCGCTTCATACTGGCGCGGCAGCAACTTACTGATGCCATAAGCCAGCCCTGCCGCCACTACCGTACACAACAAGATAAACCACCAGGCGCGCAGCAAGGCAGTCAGGTAATATTTCAAGTCTATTTCTTCGGGCATATTTTCATCTTTTGGCGTGTCCCAGGCGGCGTCGGAAATGATCAACCCTACGCCCTGCCCCAGGTTGCGGGCGTATTATAGAGTATCGCGCAAGCGTGTCAAAACCAGGAATGAAACCGTAGCGCCGGCTTCCAGCCGGCTTTTGCCAGCAAGGATGCTGCCAGCAAGGATGCTGCCAGCAAGGATGCTGGTGCTACATTTTCCGTAGCGCCGGCTTCCAGCCGGCTTTTGCCAGCAGGGATGCTGGCGCTACGGGATGCTGGCGCTACGAACGGCAACAACTTCCGACAAATGTCACCCAGAAAAGATGCCGTTTACCACCCACAAAACTCTCCCCTTTCATGCTACAGTATAACTGCCGCCGGGCGCAAACGCTGGCCCACACAGCCACCGCCCCGGCCGCAGCCGTTCCTTGAACATTAAGAAAATAACCGGGCAACCGCCTTCCCCCCACCCTCTTGCCAGGGAAGGGGTTTGGGGTTTGGGGGTTACGCCTACCCACCCGGTTATTTCTCGGCAACCGCCGCTCCAGGCGGCAACAAGATGCAAGCATACAACGCGGAGGCTCATTATGCTGACAGTGAACGATCTCATGACGGTGGCCCCCCACACTGTCACCCCGCAGACCCCGCTGCGCGAGGTAATCAATTTGATGCAGGAGGAGGAATGCCGGCAATTTCCCGTCGTCAACGCCAACGGCGATCTGGTGGGCATTGTCACCGACCGCGACATTCGCCTGATCCTGAACTCCCCCATCGTACTACACGAAAAATGGCAAGACGAGGCTCTCCTGGACACCATGACCGTGGAAAGCTGCATGACAACCCACCCCCTGACCGTCTCCCCCGACACCCCCGCTTACCATGCCGCCGAGATGCTCAGCGCCTACAAATTCGGGGCGCTGCCCGTGCTGGACGGCGGTCGCCTGGTGGGCATCATCACTGTCACTGATTTCCTCGACCATTTTGCCGAATTTAAGCCCCTGGTCGTCAATGCGCACCAGGAATAAGGGGCCGAAAGCCAACGCCAACCCGGCCGCCGCCGACCCGCCTGCGGCCGGGCATGAGGATTGTCCGTACCCCCCATGACAATCTTCACTTCTATTTGCTCCCGTGCCGGCATATGCTTTAAGCAAGGCCGCCTGCGATTTCGTCAGGTTCCTTGCAGCGCGCGCGGCAGCCGCCAGCGCCACCGTTCACAAATGGCACAAATTTTCTGACCACGCCCCACCTTCGGTGGGGAGACCACTCACCACTGTTTTCAAAGGAGACAACATGGGCCGTGGCGCGCCATCATGGATGAAAATTTTGCCACGAATTACACGAATTTAACGAATTTTTTCTCTGCGTTCTCCGCGTCTCCGCGTGAGACTGTTTTTGAAGCATGGGCGGGTTGCCAACCCGCCCTACGATAGGCTATTTTCGAAGGAGGTCGCTATGTTCAAGAAAATCCTGGTCCCATTGGATGGGTCACACCTGGCAGAACAAGCTATCCCCCCTGCCATCACCGTTGCCCAGGCCACGAATGCCGAACTCGTCTTGATGCGCGTCGTCGTTCCCCTGGAAGTAGTCGCCCCATTTGTGGAGATCCAACCCGCCTACGACACCGCCCTCAACCGGCAGGAAGCGGAAGCTCGCAGCTACCTGGAAAACGTCCGCCAGCGGTGGGAGACTACCGACTTTACCATCCGCGTCGAAACTCGCCTGGGGATGG
>JAGVTM010000659.1 GCA_019136785.1 Chloroflexota bacterium
GGAGAGGGCGAGGGGCGCTGCGCGCCCCTCGCCCACCATTACTGCTTCCCTGGCGAATTTGTTGCTTTGGACGAATGGGAAGGGCGGCATTGGGGGAAAGGGAGGGGTTTAGGGGGGGAGGATGCCGGCATTTGCCAGCATTCGCGTCATCCCTAGCATGTCTTTGCTGCGCATGAGGGTTTCGCCGATGAGTACGGCGTCTACGCCTAGTTGCCGCAGGAGGCGCACGTCTTCGGGCGTCTGTACGCCGCTTTCGCTGACGACGGCGACTTCGGGGGGGATGAGGGGGCGCAGGCGGGCGGTGGCGTCGAAGTCTACGGTAAATGTTTGCAGGTTGCGGTTGTTGATGCCAATTACGCGCGGCTGCCAGGTTAAGGCGCGTTCCAGTTCGGCGGCGGTATGTACCTCGACCAGGGCGGTCATGCCCAGTTCGTGGGTCAAAGCCAGCAGGGAACCCAGGTCGCCGCCGGTGAGAACGGCGGCTATGAGGAGCAGGGCATCGGCGCCGGCGGCGCGGGCTTCGTATATCTGGTACGGGTGGAAGATGAAGTCTTTGCGCAGGACGGGAATGCCCCGCTCACGGCGCGGGTCTTTTTTGTCGGGGATGAGGGACTTTGCCTGGCTGACGGCTTGTTTCACGTCGCGCAAGTGGGCCAGAGAGCCTTGAAAGTGGCGGGCGTCGGTGAGGACGGAAATGGCTTGCGCGCCGCCGCGCACGTAGGTTTGGGCTATTTGGGCGGGATCGTAGTGGGGGGCGATTAAGCCTTTGCTGGGGGAGGCTTTCTTACATTCGGCGATGAGGGAGACGCCGGGGGCTTTGAGGGCGGCGTAGAAGTCCAGGGGGGGCGCTGCCAGACGCACCAGGGCGCGCAGGTCGGCGAGGGGGGTCTCGCGCATGGTTTTGGGAAGCTGTTCGCGGTGGTGGAGCATGATTTCGTCGAGGATGGCGCCGCGACGTTTGGCTTGATTACTGACGCTCATAGGTTACCTCCTGGGAAGGTATGAGGTATGAGGTATGAGGTATGAGGTATGAGGTATGAGGTATGAGGTATGAGGTATGAGGTATGAGGTATGAGGTATGTGACCTGTTCTGAAGGTGTCGTTTGTCATGAGATTCTCATTCATGGTGGTGTACTTTGCCTAGCCGCCGCAGCAGGTAGATGCGGGGGCGGAGGTTGTCGCGGCGGAGGTGGATGATTTGCTCGACATGCCAGGCAGCGGAGGGCGTGAGCAGGGATTCGAGCAGGCGGGGGAGATGGGTGATGAGGACAAAGCGGGCGGCGGGGCGGGCCAGGCGGGCGGCGGCGGCGAGGAGTTGGGCGTAGAATGCCGGCATTTCTTCTGTCTCGCCCACCAACTGTCCCCAGGGTAAATCGGCGACGATGGCGTCAAACGCGCCGGCGGCCAGGGCGGCGGCACTGTCGTCTTGCTGCACCAGGGAAGCAGTCACGCCGGCTGAGTCCAGGTTAGCCTGCGCCAGATGCAAAGAGGACAGGCTGACGTCTGTGCCCACGGCCAGGGCGGCAGGGGCCGCCAGCAGCCGCTCGATCAGGAGTGTGCCTGAGCCGCAGGTCAGGTTAAGAAAGCGATCGGTGGGTTGGGGCTGGGTCAGGTCACCCATGACCGCTGCCGTGGGGCCGTTGAGGGCGCCGGGCAGGTTTTGCACGCGCCAGGGGCGGGCAGCCAGGGGGCGGGGGGTTAAGCGCAGCAGGGCTTCCCAGCCGCCAGCGGCAGCGGGGCGCAGTCGCAGCCAGAGATCGCCCGCCTGGTCGTCATATGCCAGCCCGGTGTCTGCGGCTAATGTCTGTTGGATGCGGCGGAGGGTGGGGGTGTGACTGCCGGCAGCGCTGATGTGGCAGGTGCGGAAAGCGTCTGGCGGGTGCATCTGGCGCACGGCGGCAATCAGGCGGAGCAGCGTTTGCCAGTGTTGGTGGCCTAAGAGGGCTTTGGGGCGGGGGATGGGGAAGTGGGCTATGGCGTACACGGCGGCGACGGTGCGCAGGCGGTTGAGCTGCTGCCAGTCGCCGTGAAAGGTGAAGGGGATGGCGGTGGGGGTGGCTGCCGGCATTTCCTGGAAAGCCGCGCCCAACTTCCGTTCCAGTTCTGCCTGGGCGAATGGTTTTAGCCCGTCTATGACGTCGGCTTCAAAGTGGATGAAGGCGCTGCTGATGCGGGTTGCCATTGGGTGTGTTTTAGAGGAATAACAATTAATTGTTGAATTGGTGAACAGGTGAATTGTTAACGGGGCATGTCAGCAAACGGCTGCCATTTTCGGGGCAGGGTAGATAGCGGGTCAGGGGTGGAAGCTGTTGGTTTTGGCAATCCATTGTTCCAGTTTAGCCAGGGCTGCGCCGCTGTCAATGGCGGCGCGGGCGGCGGCGAGGCCGGCGGGCCAGTCGTTGGTCTCCAGGCTGAGGGCGGCGGCGGCGTTGAGCAGGACGATGTCACGGCGGGGGCCCTGGTCGGCGCCGCTGAGGATGTCGCGGGTGATTTGGGCGTTTAGTTCGGGCGAGCCGCCAATCAAATCGGCAATGCTGGCGCGGGGCAAGTCCAACTGCGGCAGCGGATCCAGGGTGAAGGGGGTCACCTGTCCGTCGTGTAGGTAGCTGACGCGGTTGGGGCCGGTGTTGGATAGTTCGTCCAGTCCATCGGCGCCGTGGACGACGAAGGCGGCGCGCGTGCCCAATTCGCGCAGCACGTGGGCCAGGGGTTCTGTCCAGCGGGGGTCGAAGACGCCGATGACCTGGTGGGTGGCGCCGGCGGGATTGGTCAGGGGACCCAGCAGGTTAAAAATGGTGCGCTGCCCCAGTTCGCGGCGGGGACCAATGGCGTGGCGCATGGCGGGGTGGTGTTTGATGGCGTAGAGAAAGCCAATGCCTACTTCGGCTACGCACTCAGCGACTTGGGCGGCGTTTAAGTCCAGGTTGCCACCTAGAGCCAGCAGGACGTCGGCGGAGCCGCTCTGGCTGCTGGCGGCGCGGTTGCCGTGTTTGGCGACTTTGAGGCCGTGCGCGGCGACGACGAAGGCGGCGGTGGTGGAGATGTTGAAGGTGTGTTTGCCGTCGCCGCCGGTGCCGCAGGTGTCTATGATGATGGGGTGGGCGGTGTGGTTTAGGGGGACGGTGACGACGTGGGCGCGCATGGCGGCGGCGCTGCCGGCAATTTCGGCGACTGTTTCTCCTTTCATGCGCAGGGCGGTGAGGTAGCTGCCAATTTGGGCGGCGGTGGCTTCGCCGTCCATGATGATGTTCATGGCGGCCTGGGCGTCGGCAAAGGTCAAGTCGTGACCGTTAATGACGGCGGCGATGGCTGG
>JAGVTM010000492.1 GCA_019136785.1 Chloroflexota bacterium
AATCTAGCCGCCCACATCCGCAACGCCCGCCGCTATGGCGTGCCTGTGGTGGTTGCGGTGAATAAGTTCCATACCGATACGGCAGCGGAAGTCGAACTGGTGCGACAAATGGCGGCTACGGCTGGGGCGGAAGTGGCGGCTATGAGCGATCATTGGGCAAATGGCGGCGATGGGGCGGTGGAACTGGCGCAGGCGGTAGTGGCAGCTTGCGAGAAGCCGTCTAACTTCCAGTTTCTCTACCCGCTGGAGATGTCTATCAAGCAGAAAATTGAGACGATTGCCAGAGAGATTTACAGCGCGGCAGAAGTCAGTTATGAGCCGCTGGCGGAACAGCAAATCAAGCAGTATGAGGCGAACGGGTTTGGCGGGCTGCCCATTTGCATGGCGAAAACGCATTTGAGCATCAGCCACGATCCGGCGCTGAAGAACGCTCCCACTGGCTATACGCTGCCTGTGCGCGAAGTGCGGGCGTCGGTCGGGGCGGGTTTCATTTACCCGCTGCTGGGCGAGATGCGGACGATGCCGGGCCTGGGGAGTAAGCCGGCTTATATGAGCGTGGATATTGACGAAGATGGCCGCGTCGTGGGCCTGTTTTAGACGTTGCAATGCCTGTAGAGACGTTGCAATGCAACGTCTCTACGGGGGGACGCGGCGGGCCATGATGATGTCTGGTTTGCCGCGCCCGTTGGCGTCGGGGACGACGCCGACGATGGTGTATCCCATCTTTTGGTAGAACTCGTATGGGTGGCGGCGTAGATTGCGGATTTGCGCCACCTGATCCCATAAATTGACGTACAGGTCGGCATCGCCGAGCGTGGTCATGTTGCCGACGTCGTCGGAACCCAGGATGATGGTCAGACCGCCGCGCTGCCGCACCTGTTCTTCCAGGTCAAAGGTCAGCGCCCGCCCAATGCCTTGCTGCTGGTGAGCAGGGGCGACGACCAGGGGGTGCAATTCCCATACGTTCCCGTCATATTCAGGTCGCCCGCCAATCCAGCCCAGGAGCTGCCCATCCGCCGCAAAGGCAGCGCGGCAAATCATGTCTGGGGAAAGGCAATCCTGCACCTCCTCCAGGGCGCTGTCCATATCGGGCCAGGAGTCGGGCCAGTTTTCGGCAAAGGCGGCTACCAGCAGCGCCGCCGCCTGGCGCACGGCGTCTTCGTCTTGGGGGAGCAGGTCTCGAATTTCCACTTGGACTCCTTCGGGTGGGGCCAATGCAGCGACTGTTCAGAATTGGGGCAGGTAGGGAGCGAATTGGGTCAGGTAGTCATCCAGAATCGCTTCTGCCCGCTGAATATCGTCAATCATGGGGTCAAGGAGGAGCGCTTGCAGCGCTATCTGGCGGTCGCCGCTGACGGCGGCGTCTACGACCAGATCAACCAGGGCGGCTTCGCGGCGGCATAGTTCGGCAACAGGCGGCGGCAGCGGGCCGATGGGCAAGGGCTGTATGCCCATACTGTTAACGAGGGCGGGCAGTTCGACAATTACGTCTGGCCCCAGGTTGGAAATCGCTCCCCGGTTGGGCACGTTGACGGCCTCCTCGTAACGGTTCAAGTTGCCCCAGATGCCTTCTATCAGTTCTACCGCACCTTCGCTTTTTGCCTGGCGCAAGGCGTCTATGGACATCTTGCCGGCAGCCATTTGGGCCAACATGTACCAGTTCAAATCTCGCCAGGCTTCATTGCCGCCCCAATCATACAGCGGAATTTCGTAGCGCTCCCAGGGGCGCGCCTGGGCGTCGTGCAGCCAGGGCAGGTACTCGCATAGGTGCGTATCGCCGGGCACGGGGCAGTAGTCAAAAATGCGGAATAGTTCCATGGACAGCGGTTCCATGCCGGCAGGTGCGTTGGCCCGCGCCGCCCGCAAAGCCGGATACAAATCCTCGCCCGTTGCCTTATCGCGCACGTCTACCAACCAGATGAAGTGGTTGAGTCCGGCTACCTTAATCTTGACATGCTGCCGCCCTATCCCAGCCATCATGCCAATGTTGGGCACGTTGCCCGGATCGGAGTGGAAGCGCACGCCCGGCGGCACGGCGATGCCGTAGCGGTCAGCCAGCAGCGTGGCCACGATGGCGTAGCCTACCTCGATCTGGTGGCATTTGCCCACCGTCTTGATGCGCGTGTATTTGGTCACGGCGCGCGTCAGGCGCGGCAGGGGGTTGCTGAAGTTGATCAACCAGGCATCGGGGCACAGCGCTTCCATATCCAGGGCAATGGACAAGAGGGGCGGAACCTGCCGGCAGGTGTGCATCAAGCCGCCCGGCCCGCCATTCTCCCCATATGGCTGCCGCAGGCCATGCTTGATGGGGATTTCCCAATCCATGCGCCACAACACTTCGCGCGGCGGTAGTTCAATGGACACAATCACAAAATCTGCCCCCGGCAGCACATCTCGCCGTTCGGCGCTGGCGCGAATGGTCATGCCGGCTTCCCATTCCGCGTTCATTCGCTGCGCCACCTGCGCCACTAACCCCAGCGACTTCTCGTCCAGGTCTACCAGGCTTAGCGTGCTGCCGTGCAGCGCCTGGCTGCGAATGAGGGTGGCCAATGTAGCAGGGCCAAAACTGGTACTGCCTGCGCCAATGATGACAATGTTTGGTTTAGTAGACATAATCGGTGATACCTTAAATAGTTTCCTGAAGGTTCTGTGATGAATAAATGTTACGGCGGGAACAACCTTGCGCGAGCAATCGCGCTAAAATTCGCCAGACGCCCGTAACTAATTATACTTAGATATGGGCGTGGGGAAACAGAATACGCTGAGGCTGCATTTTATTCATCTGCACAAGGAGAATTCCACATGACCAACCAACCCATGAGCGGCGACGTTTACTACCCAACACCGGAAACTGTGCGCGGCGCACATGTTCCTGACTATGATGCCGTACACCAGGCGGCTTTAGCCGATTTGCCTGGATTTTGGGGACAGATTGCCGCGGATAACTACGAGTGGTACGCTCCCTGGGAAAGCGTTCTGGACGACAGCAACGCCCCTTTTTACAAATGGTTTGTGGGGGCCAAAGCAAACATTGTGCACAACGCCCTGGATCGTCACATGCGCACCGCCGTGCGCAACAAGGCTGCCCTCATTTTTGAAGGCGAACCGGGCGACGTGCGCACCTATACGTACCAACAACTGAATTACGAAGTGTGCAAATTAGCCAGCGTGCTGCGTTCGATGGGCGTGCAAAAAGGGGATCGCGTCACTATTTATATGGGGCGCATTCCAGAATTGGTTTTTGCCATGTTGGCTTGCGCCAAAATTGGGGCCATGCACTCTGTCGTGTACGGCGGCTTTTCCACGGAAGCG
>JAGVTM010000012.1 GCA_019136785.1 Chloroflexota bacterium
GGCTCTTCTTCGGGTAAGGCGTCGGTCATCAATTGCGAGTTATAGATTTCGGCATAAATGGCGCTTTCTTCCAGCAGTTTTTCGTGATTGCCGGCAGCCACCACACTCCCCTTATCCAGCACCAGGATCAAATCGGCGTTGATCACCGTGCTAATCCGTTGAGCAATCACAAAACTGGTGCGCCCTTCCATCAACCGGTCCAACGACTGCTGGATCAGATACTCTGTCGCCAGATCAACGCTGCTGGTGGAATCGTCCAGAATGAGAATGTGGGGACTGAGCAGCAGGGCGCGGGCAATAGCGATGCGCTGCTTCTGCCCCCCGCTGAGGGTGGCGCCGCGCTCGCCCACTGGCGTGTCGTAGCCGGCCGCGAAGGACATAATGAAGTCGTGCGCTGCCGCCGCCTGCGCCGCCGCCATCACCTCTTCTAGCGTCGCGTCTGGACGACCAAAGGCGATATTGTCGCGGATCGTACCGCTGAACAGATTCGTTTCTTGCAGCACAATGCCAATTTGTGACCGCAGCGACTCCAGGGTCACGTCGCGCAAGTCGTGCCCGTCAATCAGGATGCGCCCTTCGCTGGGATCGTAGAAGCGGGGCAGCAGGTTAATAATGGTCGTCTTGCCCGAACCCGTAGCCCCCAGCAGGGCAATGGTCTGGCCCGGTTGAGCCGTGAACGAAACGTTCTTTAGCACAGGCTCACTGCTGTTAAAGTAGCGGAAGGTGACATTCTCAAAGACCACCTGGCCCGTGACAGGTGGCAGCGCCACCGCGTCCGGTTTATTGGAGACGTCGCTTTGGGCGTCCAGGATTTCAAAGATGCGGTTGGCAGAGGCAGCCGCCTGGGATAACTGCGTAATAATAAGGCCCAACTGTCCCAGCGGCAGGAACAAATAGACCAGATACAGGCTGAACTCTTGCCACTGTCCCAGCGTCAGGGTCAGGGCGATCATCTGCTTGCCGCCGAAGTAGAGTACGGCTGCCTGGCCCAGGTTGGCGACCAGGAAAATGGCGGGGAAGAGGAACATGAACACTTTGGAGACAGTGATTTGCTGCTGCATCAACTGCTCGGCAGAACGGCGGAAGGTGGCTTGTTCCCGCTTTTCGCGGGCAAAGGCTTTGATGACTTTGATGCCCGCCAGATTCTCCTGCAAAATTGTATTCAGGTTGGAGAGACGGATCTGCACTTCCTGGAACAACGGCTGGCTGATGCCGCCAAAAATCATGAACAGGATCATCGCCAGCGGCAGCACTGGCAACACCACCAGCGTCAGGCGGGCATTGGTCGTAAAAAGGATAATGAGGGTTCCCACCAGGATGATGACCGCCTGCACGGCAAACAACAAACCTTGACCAATAAAGATTCGCACTTTTTCCACGTCATCGGTGGCCCGGATCATCAACTGCCCCGTCTGCATCTGGTCGTGATAGGAAAAAGAAAGCTGCTGCACCCTGGCAAACAGTTCGTTGCGCATATCAAAGGCCACGCTTTGCGAGTTGCGCTCACCGGTGAACACTTGCAGAAAGGAAAAAATGCCGCGCAGGATAGCAAAGACAAAAACGGCAATGCTGGCGCTGATGATCAGGCGTTCGGCGTTGTTAAAGTCGTACAGCAACTGCTCACGGGTGGTGTTCAGTGCTTCCAGGACTTGGGAGAGAATGCCGGCAGGTATCTGATCCAGACGCGGCGCCAGATTATTCGCCACAATGCCGCGCGTGACGGCGTCAATCATGTTGCGCAGCAGGCGAGGCACTGCCAGTTGGGCCACCGTGGCAATCACCAGGAAAAGATACGGCAGGATAGCCTGCGTCCGGTAGCGCTTCAGGTATTGCAAAGCGCGCCGGAGAGAAGCGAGGCGCGCCCCCCGCGGCTGGTCGCCGCCTGACGTGGGGCGGGAAGTACGTTTTCTGGTCACAGATTTTCTCCTTGCTGGGAGGGAATGGCGGCGCGTTCCGGCAGCCGGCGGGCGGCGGCGGTCAGTCTGGTCAGCGCCTCAGTGATGACCGCCTGCTCCTCCGGCGGCAGCAGATTGGTCAGGTCTACCAGCCACGCCTGGCGCGCAGCCACAGCCTGCTGCACAATAGCCGCCCCGGCAGGCGTAATGGTGACGTTCTTAACACGGCGGTCGGCGGCATCTTCGGCGCGCGCCAACAAGCCTTGCTGCACCAGACGGTCAATCATCTTACTGGCAGCGGCGGCAGTCACGCCCAACCGGTCGCCCAGATGGGAAACGCCGCAGGCGCCGCCATAAAAGAGGCGCATCAAGGTGCTGAGTTGAGCCATAGACAGGCCAGTCTCCTGCATCAGGTGGGTGAATTCCTGCATGGAGCGGTGCATAAACAGCGCCGCCCACTCGTTTAAGACCTGGGGAAGTTGTTTTGTCTCAGCCATAGGCGTCAAAATCAACAGTCACGCCCTTTCCAGACTGGAGCAGTCTTGGAGACTGCTCCAGTCTCTAAAATCAACAAAAGTAGTTAAACGATGGAAAATATATCATGCAGGCAACTATTGAGCAATGGAAAGTTTATGAGCGTTTCCAGAGAAGAAACCGGGGCTGGGGCATACCTGGCGCGCCGCCGCAAAAGTTTCTGAACAGTGACTTAATATTTGGGGACATTCCCCATCATCCCTGGCAGCCTGTTAGCCATTCGCTGCCTGTGACTGTAAAATCAGCCGGTCTGAATATCCGGCTCAAGCAAGCAAACAGGATAGTCATGACATGACAACGGACAGATACCAGGTAATATAGTTTTGGAAGGAAAGCCTATGCGCCGCCATTTTTTATCACTTTGCTGCCTGCTGCTGGTTATCACGTCAACGGTGGTCTGGGCGGCAACGCCGCCAGACCGGGCGGAAACGCCCGTGCGCCTGGTCGCGCCAGCGCAGCAGATGGTGAGCGGATTATGGCAGCCTCTGGAATTGACGCCGGTGGCCCCAGCGGCGCTGCCGCTGTCGCCGCTGGCTGCGCCTGCCGCCGAATTATGCACCAGCGCGCCCACGCTGAAGTTTCCTGACGGCGGGCAAACGACGGTCAATGGGGCGGTGGAAGAGGACACAGACCCGGTGTTAAGCTGCACCAATGGCACGCCGCCGGGCCCGCGCGGCGCTAAGGGGTATCGCACGGTGTGGTACCAGTTCACGGCTCCAGACAGCGGCTACGTATTGCTGGAAGCGGAACCAAACGCCAATTACCTGGAGAATTATGACACGGTGCTGGCGGTTCATGCCGGCACAGATTGCTTCAACTTCACGGCTACGGCTGCCTGTAACGACGACACCAACGGCTTT
>JAGVTM010000280.1 GCA_019136785.1 Chloroflexota bacterium
TTTATTCTGCGAAATCTGCGAAATCCTGATTTTCGTGGGGAAGAGAATAACTAATTGGTGAATGGGTGAATTCGTGAATGGTTAATGGGGAGGGGAGAGGAAGGTGACTTCGGGGTAGTTGGGGGAGGGGCCGGCGAGGAGGGGGGCGGGCTGGTTTTTGAGGGCGTTGTCGAAAAAGGCGAGGGTGTAGGCGTTGATCAGGGGGAGGCCGCGAGCGGCGCCGATGGGGCCGGCTAAGCCGAGTTGGTGGATCAGGGGGGTGAGCAGGGGGATGTCGGTGAAGTCGAAGTGGTGCGTGCCCTCTATTTGCAGCACATTGCCCCCATTTTGCAGATGACTGACTAGCTGCCACAGTCGTTCGTCGTTGGCGGGGTTGAAGGTGTTGCTGGACGCTTTCAGGAACAGGGCGGGCGGGGTGTAAGGAACCTGGGCGATGACGTCGTCGGAAACGGGGTTGAGCCAGCCGTCCAGCACCAGCAGGGCGTCGCAGCGGGCGTCGCGGGCGCAGAGTTCTACGGCAGCGCCGCCGCCGGTGGAGTGTCCGAAGACGCCGACGCGCTCCAGGTCGAGACGACCTGCCAGGGGGCCCCCGGCAGCGTTCCAGAGAGCCGCTTGATCCAGCAGGTATTGCAAATCGGCGGCGTAGGTGCGCACGACGGCGTTGCTGCTGCGGGCGTAGGCTTCGTCGCTGCTGTCGTCCAGCAGGGCGGGGTTGTTTAAGATGACGCGGTCAGGGGGGAGGACGGTGAAAACGGCAGCGTGGGTGTGGTCGGGGGCGATCACCACGTAGCCGCGACTGGCGAGTTCTTCCATCTGGAAGGTGTTTTGAGCGCGCATCCCCTGCCAGCCGTGCGAAAAGAGCAAGACGGGATACGGCGCTTCACCGGCGGCAATGGGCGCGTCCACATAAGCGTGGGTGTGCGTCAGGCGGATGTGGCCCAGGAAGAAGGCGGGCAGCCCCAGCCGTTCCGCCAGCACCGGAGCCGCGGCGTCCAGGTGGTCGAGGTAGGGGGCTAATTCGCCGCCGGCGTCTGCGGCGGCAGGGTACCAGATTTGAGCCATCAGTTCGCGCGGCTGCGTGGGGTCGCCCAGCGCATCGGGGCGGTTTTCGTCTACCAGGTGCAGGATAGTTGTGCCTACGGCGTAGGGGCCCATGGGCGTGGGGAGTTGGGGCACGGGCAGCAAAGCAGGCAGAGCGACGGCTACCAGCCATAAGAGCCAGTCGCTGGCGGCAAAGACGCGGGGTTTGCGACTTTCACCGGGCTGCATGAGGGCGGTAAAGGCGTTGAGGGAGAGGATGGCGGTGAGCAGGTAGGCGGGGAGCATTTGCCAGCGGTAATGCTCCAGCAGCAGGTGCAGCAGGGCGAGGGCGAGGGCGGCGAAGGGGAGCAGGCGCTGCCAGCGGGATGGCAAGGGCAGGCGCGCGGCGAAGAGGGGCCAGAGGAGGCAAAGGAGGAGGGTGAAAAGGAGGAGGAGTTCGAGAGGGCGCATAGTAACAGGTAATAGTCAACAGTCAACAGTCAACAGATAACGGTCAGCGATCAACTTCCAGGATGAGTTTGCCGGCGACGTCGCCGTGGCGGAGGCGGTGGAGGGCGGCGGGGGCTTCTGCCAGGGGGTAAGCGGCATCTATGATGGGGTGGAGTTTGCCCTGGAAGATGAGGCCCATGACGCGCTCGTAGTCGGATTGGGGGCCCATGGTGCTGCCAATGATGCGCAGGTGTTTGCCGAACATGAGACGGTTGTCAAACTCAAATTTGGGCCCACTGGTGTTGCCTACCGTCAGCAGGCGGCCCCCTTTCTTCAAAGCGCGCAGGGAGAGATGGTAAGTGGCGGCGCCGACGTTGTCCACGACGATGTCAACGCCCTGGCGGTTGGTGGCTTTGAAGACGGCGCGGCTCCAATCTTCCTGAGTGCGGTCAATGGTCACGTCCGCGCCCAGTTCGCGCGCCTGAGCCAGCTTAGCGGCATTGGAGCCGACGACGTAGATGGTGCGGGCGCCCGCCAGGCGAGCAATCTGGATGGCGGCGGTGTTCACGCCGCCGCCCGCGCCGACGATGAGGACGTCCTCGCCAGCGCGCAAGCCGCCGGCGATAATGAGGGAGTGCCAGGCGGTGACAAAAACGAGGGAGGCAGCCGCCGCCTCAGCAAAGCTGACGTGGTCGGGCAGCGGCAGCAGGTTGCGGGCCGGCAGTTTGATATAGTCGGCGTAAAAACCAGGCAGGTGCTCGCCAAAGATGGCAAACCGGTCGCACATATGGTCGCGCCCGCTGCCGCAAAAGTCGCACTGCCCGCAGCTATACGTCGGGTTAACCGCCACGCGGTCGCCCGCCTGAAAGCCCATGACCTGGCTGCCCACCTGGGCCACCACGCCCGCGCCGTCGCTGCCCAGGATGTGGGGCAGTTGCAGCTTCAGGGCGGGCCAGCCAGCCAATACCCACAAGTCCAGACGGTTGAGGGCGGCGGCTTTGACGGAGAGCAGCACCTCATCGGGCCCAATTTCGGGCAGAGGCAGATCGGCAACCGTTATCCGATCCAGGTCGCCATGTTCATAAAAAACGACGGCCCTCATTCCGCTATCACCTCATCCAGATTCTCTTTGTAATATTCCAGGGCGCCGCTGTAAGCCAGGATGTCGTCATCTTGCGTAGTTTCCAGCAGCAGGGAGAGCAGCAACCGCGTGGCGGCTTCGTATGCCCCTTTGCTGTAATAAGCCAGCGCCAGAAAGACGCGCCCGCTGTTATTGTGCGGGAAGGTGGCGACAGCTTCTTCCAGCGTATCCACCGCTTCCTCGAACTGTCCGGTGACCCGCAGGCTGCTGCCCAGGCACACCAGGCACTCCTGCAAGTCGGGGCCAGACAGACCGGCCTCAATGGCTTCTTGATAGTAGGGGATAGCGTCGGCTTCTTCCCCTAAAACGTCAAAAGAACCGCCCACTTCAAACAGTACCAGCGGATCGTCAGGGTACTGCTTCATAAGCTGGAACAGCAGTTCTTGGGAGGCTTCTAGCTGATCTTGCTGCCGCAGTTCGCGGGCGCGGGCAATGGTTTCACTTTTGTTCATCGGGAATCCTGTTTGCCGGCATCCGGCAATTTAGACTGGAGCAGTCTCTAAGACTGCTCCAGTCTGAGACGAATATACCTTCGTAATGATAGACTGCTCGCTGTGAAACCGCAACCACAAATAGGCAGCAGGGAAGGGAATTGAGGGATGGGGGACTTCCCTCACACCAGTTCCCACCAACGACCCGGCGCAAATTCGTTCAGATCAAGAATTGCT
>JAGVTM010000508.1 GCA_019136785.1 Chloroflexota bacterium
GCATATGTCCGGCAGCCAGTCGCGCAGCAGGGTGCGGTACAAGCCCGCCCGGTTCAACCACCCCACGATCCCATCTAACGCCAGCCGATCTGCCCGCGCCTGCTCGCCCACCGCCTGCCACGCCTGGTGTAAGATAATCGCCTGGCTGACCGTGCGTCGCTCACGGCGGTACAAATAATCCAGGTAGGCGGCGGCGGCGCGGCGCAGCGGCATAGCTGGCGGCGCCAGCCTGGATTCCAGCCAACTGGCCACGGGTTGGGGTAACTGGTACTCCTGCGCCTGCCAGGCGGCGTTATCCTGCCGTTCCACCAGCGACACGTCCAGCAGCCGCGCCAGCAGGCGCTGCGGCTGCGGCAAATCCAGCCCAATCTTGATAATTCCCTCCACGGGCACAGGCGTCTGGTAAGCGCGCAGCCGCCGCAGCAGTTCCTGTTCCGCTGCCGCCAACTGCTCAATAATGGCTGCTAACGCCATGTTGGTTTGCAGTTCGGCTTCTGCCTGCGCCAGCTTTTCCAAAAACGCCTCTTCTTCAACTGCCGTCATCCCCTGCGCCGCCGCCGCAAAGAAATGCAGCCCGCGCCCGTTGCCGTGCAGCGCCCGGTGTACCTGCCGCAGCCGTTCCCTATCCCGTAAGAATGCGACAGGCAAATTGTGCGCCAGCGCCATCTGCAAGAAGTCGCCATAACTGGCGTGGCGTAGGGGCCAATGATCCGCTTCGGGCCAGGTGGGCCAGCGCCAGCGGGAGGTCAACAGCAGCACCAACCCCTGCCCCGTCGCACTTTGCCCCGCCGCGATCCAGGCGGCGGCCCGCTCGTCCTGGAGCGCCAGCGTCTGCGGGTCTTGTATCGCTTCCAGGTTGTCGAAAAACAACGCTACTCGCTGCCCATGGTCCGCCAGCAGCAGCCGCAGCAAATGCGCTGCTTTCTCCTCTTCACTCTCCCAAAATGGTTCCATGCTGGCATAGTCGCGTCGTCCGCTCTCGTCAAGCTGCTGTATTACAGCCACAAAAAACTGGCGCCATTCTGCATCAGGTGCGGCTGACCAGGCCAGCACAATATAACCGCGCCGCTGTAAATCCTGCGCCAGTTTGCCCGCCAGCGCCGTCTTCCCCTGCCCGCCGGGGCCCGTAATCAACAGTTGGCGCAGTGCCCCCTGCCGCAGCCGGCTTTTCAAATCGCGCAGTTCGCTGCGCCGCCCCACAAAGCGCGGCGGCAGGCTGATCATGTCCAGCGTCTGGTTACTGAACTGCACGCGCGGCGGCTGCGGCCTAAACGCCCAGTCAATCAACGGCTGCCCCGCGTCCGCCGACGCCAGGGTGGGCAAACACCACTGCCCCAGGCTCAACTCCGCCACCCCATCCGCGTCGCTTTTCAGCCAGACGCTTTCCTTGAGCGGCGTAGTAATCGCCTGCCGCGCCTGCTGCAAAGCCACGTCTATGCGCTCCCGCGCCGCCAGGGCGCGGCACAACGTCTGGTTAAACAAAATGCCCGCCCGCTCCAAAATGGACTCCCTCATGCCAATGACGTGCGGGATGCCCATCTGGCTCAACTGCCAGACCAGCCCATGCGTCAACGCTGCCGAACTCCCTTTGCCCGATTCGCACGCCGCCAGCGCCACGCATTGCACGCCGCTGCCATAAAAAGCCCCGGCAATTTCCTGGTCGGGCACATTGTGGCTGCCGCCGTCGTCGTCCTCGAACTGGAAGATGGCGTAGGGCGCGGTGGTCTGGTGCGGTTCGTCGTAAAATTTGCCATGCCCAAACAGGAACAGCAGATGGGGCCGGAAATCGTGCAGCAGCGCTTTGAAGGTGGCAAAACGACCATCGTCGGGCATCTCCAACTGCACGATCCCCTGGCTAATGAACGGCGTCAGAGCTTCCAACACCAGCGCCTGCTGATCTTCCACGCTTAACCGCCCTGTTTCCGGGTCCAGGTCGTCGGGCAAAGAGGTAAACAGCAGCACGCGCAGGGGGCCAACTTCTAACGGCGGCGCAGCCGGCGGCTGTGGCGGTGCAGCCGCTGGCTGTGGTGGGGGCGTTGGCCACGGCTGGGGCGGCAGTTGCGGCGGCTTTGGCGGGATGCGCCGCAGCAGGGTAAACGCGGGCGACTTGCCCAGGAAACCATGCTCAGGATGGTACAACGTCTCCCACGGTAGTTGCTGCACGGCGGCGTCCTCGCTTTCCATAACAATGGGCAAAATCGCCGTCCCTGCCGCCTGGCGCGCCTGGGCAAAAGCCGCCGCCAGTTCCGGCTCATCCGCCGTCAATGCCGCCCACAGCAGCGCCCCCATGCGCTGCAAATCGGCGTCCTCCACCAACGCATGAAACGCATACTTCCGCCCCAACTCCGCGCTGGCGTGCTTCACCTGCGGGTGTCTCTCCCCCAACCCTGCCTTCGGGCAAATCACCACCGGCATCTGGCTAACAACCCTGGCCACATTCACCTCCCAAAATCCGTCAAATCTGCGAAATCTCTCAAATCTGCGAAATCTGCGAAATCTGCGTTTCTCCTTGCCGGCATACCCGTGTCATTCCGAGCGCAACATTGTCATTCCGAGTGAAACGAGGAATCCCAACGGCGCCGGCAAAATAAGACAGTAGGGATTCCTCAGGCTATCGCCTTCGGAATGACATAATGCCAGGGCGTATGCTATACGCCCCTACGAAGCCCTACGGCGTTGGTTCAGCCGTAGGCAGCACGTCCGGCAGCATGTACGTTTCCGCCAGCGGCTGTCCCACCGCGTCTTTGTCCGCATAAATACTCACCACCGGCGAACGATAAGGCGACAGGTCTACCACCCCAACCTGTTCGCAAAACGGGCATTCCACTACCAGCTTCGGCTGCAATTCTCCCAGGTCGCGCAGCAGCGTATACTCTCGCCCGCACTGCCAGCATTTGAAACGCAGCCGTTTCTCCTTTGATTCTCCCATTGCTTACTTCCTCACTCACGGCAATCAAACCGTAGGGGCGTATTGCATACGCCCTGTGCCCGGCATACTCAACCTGCGGGGGGAGTGAACGGTTGCCCTTACGAGAACAAGAACCGCACCGCGCTCAATGTGCCGGCTGCAAAGAGCAAAATAGACGGTATCAACAAACGCCGCTTGTTGCGCGTGCTCTGCTGGAAAAATTCTTCCAGCCCCATGGTCCCCCCTGACCGCGCCGGGTCTCCTTGCAGTATAGTCGTGTCCACGCGCCACTGGCGCGGCATCAGGCTCAACAGCGTCAACAACAGAGACACAAACCAGCAGGCAAACGTTACATAGAGCCAACCATC
>JAGVTM010000264.1 GCA_019136785.1 Chloroflexota bacterium
TCGCCGCAGGCGAGGCGCACACCCCCACTCCAGACATTACGACGGCAGCCCCCCTTCTCTCTAGTAGAGCCACGTACTCATGCGTCACCTCCCTCCCTTTGGGATTTGTGCGGCGCGCATCCTCCGCCTGGGCAGTGCCCCATCCCTCTGGGGTTTGTGCGTCGCGCATCCCCCGCCGGGGCAGCGCCTCCCCTCCCTCTTGGGGGTTATGCGCCGCACAACCCCCTAAAAATGAGTGTGCGCCTCGCCGCAGGCTAGGCGCACACCCCCTTCACAACCGCTTCCCCCCTGCCGGCAGCAACAAAAAAGCCAGCCCTTTTCTGGCTGGCTTCCTTATACCCAAGAAAACTCCCCACAAAACCGTCAGGCACCCGCCTCACGTTTTGCTCACACTCTTCAAGCAACGCGCGCAAACGTATTTCTTCACCTTGCGCTCGCCTTCATAGAACGTGGCCCGCTGAATATTAGGCCGGAAAACCCGGCGCGTCTTCTTCTGCGAGAAACTCACATTGTTGCCAGTCATAGGCCCCTTGCCGCACAACTCACATTTCGCCATAATCTCACCTACCTTACCAAATAAAAGGGCCCTCGCTGACCCCGACGGACAGAGGCGACACACTAATCCCGTGTGTCATCCCTGAGACTCTCATTTTAAGCGCCGCGCTTTTAAGCGACACGCGCCTCCGATGGCTGTATAGTTCCCTTGATAATAGCCAATCTGAACAACCATCCTGTTTTCAAATAAGCGGATAGAATTATAATAGGATGCTGTCGTTCACGCAAACAGACCTTCAAGCCTTTCAGGTCAGCTCTTTAGCGCTTCAGGGTCTTCAGCCTGGATGCGGACTGGTCGCTAAACACAGTTAATCTGGTAGAATCAAGAAGAGCGCCTGGGCGCAGCCGGGCGGCGCGCCTGAGAAGAAAGGCGTTACCCGCAGCAAATATGACCAATCACCGTCTCATTTCTCTGCGTGAGACTATCTGTTTCGACCACTGACCACTCGCCCCTGGTCACTGTTTATGAAGGAGACAACATGGGCCGCGGTGCACCATCATGGATGAAAATTTTGCCACGAATTACACGAATTTAACGAATTTTTTCTCTGCGTTCGCGCCCCCGCACGGGGCGCAGCCGCCAGGCGGCGTCAGCGTCTCCGCGTGAGACTGTTTTTGAAGCATGGGCGGGTTGCCAACCCGCCCTACGATACGCTATTTTCGAAGGAGTTTCCATGCCGACCAAAGAGGAAAAATTGGGAATCATTGACATTTCCACAACCACGGTGGCTACCATCACCAATCAGGCTGTGCACCAATGCTATGGCGTCGTGGGCATGGCCAACAAAAACCTGGCAGATGGGATTAGCAACGTCCTCTCCCGAGACAGCCGGCGAGGTATAGAAGTCAAACTGGAAGATAACCAGTTGATCATTGACGTTTATGTCATTGTCGAATATGGTACCCGCATTCGTGTGGTCGCCGAAAGCATTCAAAACACCGTCAAATTCCATGTGGAAAAAGCCTTAGCCATCCCCGTGCGCGCCGTAAACGTATACGTGCAAGGTTTGCGCATGAGCGAGGAGCGCGAATAAGGCGACTGTTTCGTGCATGGTTTACCCGATTTCAGATTGGTTTAGCCGCAAAACGCTGCGCCAATCTGCGCCAGGGGCCCCGGCAATACGCAGGTCTGTGGTCTGGAAAGAGGCCAATGAGAGACGCCCCAGGCGAGAAGTGAGGAGTTAGTGTGACAGTTGAGGAAATGGAAAAGGTTATGCCAGCGCAAAAATGGTATACGTGTAATGGACAACAACTGCGAAAGCTCGCCCTGGCCAGCCTGGTGTGGTTAGAGAAACATCACCAGTATGTTAACAGCCTGAACGTCTTTCCTGTTCCAGACGGGGACACAGGCACAAACATGCTGCTCACCATGCGTTCTGCTTACAAGCGGATTCGGGATACACAAGAGATGAATGTGGGCAAGGTGGCCAAGGACCTGTCGCAAGGCGCCTTGATGGGCGCGCGCGGCAACTCTGGCGTCATACTCAGCCAGATATGGCGCGGCATGGCCAAGAGCCTGGACGGAAAGGAAATCTTTAACGCCCAAGATCTGTCGCAGGCCTTTATCGAAGCAGCGGAGACCGCCTACAAAGGGGTGATGAAGCCTGTCGAAGGCACAATTTTGACCGTGATTCGGGAAGCCAGCCTGGAGGCGGCAGACGCAGCGCGGAAGAATAATGACCTGCGTTTTGTGCTGGAACGCACGCTGGAACGGGCGCAGTTGGCGCTGGAACGCACGCCAGAGCAGTTACCCGTCTTGAAACAGGCGGGCGTGGTGGATTCCGGCGGGCAAGGGCTGGTGTATATCCTGGAAGGGATGCTGCGTTACACCACGGGCGACCGCATGGGGGTGATGGAGCCGCTGCCGGCATCTACCATCGAACCTGTTGCCGCCGAAATGCCGGCACAGGCCCGCGTTGCCCCCGAAGAAGGCGTAGAAAACCCGTATGACGTCCAGTTTATTCTGCTGGGGCAAAACCTGAACGTCCTGGAAGTCCGCGCCCGCATTGACGCCATGGGCGACTCCACCGTCGTGGTGGGGGACGAAAACACCATCAAAGTCCACGTGCACGTCAAAGACCCCGGCGTCCCCCTCAGCTACGGCATCAGCCTGGGCCACATCACCGACGTTGTCGTGGAAAACATGCAAATGCAGATGGAAGAGATTATCGCTGCCGGCAGCGACAACCACCAGACGCCAGCGTTCAGTCTGCCCCTGGCGCCAGAAACCAGCGTGCAGCCGGGCCAGGTGGGCGTGGTTGCCATCGCCCCTGGCGCCGGTCTGGCCAAAGTGCTGCGCAGCCTGGGCGCGGCTAATATCGTAGACGGCGGGCAGACCAACAACCCCAGCACCGAAGAAATCTTCCAGGCCATTCAAGACGTGCCCACCGACAAAATTGTCGTGCTGCCCAATAACAAAAACATTATCCTGGCGGCAGAAACAGCCCGCGATTTAAGCGCCAAGAGCGTGGTGGTGGTTCCCACCGTCAACGTACCTCAAGGCGTTAGCGCCCTGTTTGCCTATCGCGCCGACGGCGAGCTGGACGAAGTCGCCGCCGCCATGCGCGCTGCTTGTGGACAGGTATCCAGCGGCGAAATTACCACCGCCACCCGCTCAGTCTCGCTGGACGGCGTAGACGTGCAGGTAGGGAATTACATTGGTCTGGCCAACGGTCGCCTGTGCGCCGCCGCTGAAACCCTGAGTGATG
>JAGVTM010000049.1 GCA_019136785.1 Chloroflexota bacterium
TGGGGCAGGAGATTGTGATACAACTGGCGGAAGGGCAGGCGCCGCCGCCTACGCCCACGCCGCCGCTCAACCACATCGTGCAGGAAGGGGAAACGTTGTGGTACCTGACGTATAAGTATCAGGTGGAAATGAGCACGCTGCTGTGGCTGAATGGGCTGACAGAGGACAGCTTGCTGCAGCCGGGGCAGACGGTGAAAGTGCATCTGGCTGCAGGGGAACCGCCGCCGCCCACGCCGACGCCGCAACTGCAGCACATTGTGCGGTCTGGGGAAACGGCATGGACTATTGCGGCGCTGCATGGGCTGACGTTGGGTCAATTGTATGGTTTGAATGGTTACACGACGGACCCGGTGCTGTTTCCGGAAGACAAGGTGTGGATCCGGGAGCCGCTGCCCACAGAGACGCCTGCTTATCCAGCCACTTTTACGCCCGCGCCCACAGCGGCGGCGACGGCTACAGCGGCGCTGCTGCCGGCATCTTTGCTGGCGCCCATGCCCACCCGTACACCCGCGCCGCCAACGGCTACAGCCAGCCCCACGCCTATGAGTTCAACGACGTCCGCCGCGCCTGTGACCGCGAACAGTCTGCTCTTGTTCGGCGTAGGGGTGTTGATTCTGGCTGGATTTGTGATGTTGGTGCTGCGGCGCACCTGATGGGCGAATGAGGTAACTTCTCAGAAGAAGAGCGCAGCGGCAACCGCTGCGCTCTTTTTTTGCGCAATCTGCATTTCTTAATGTTCCGCGCCGCTGATCAGCGCTGCCTCTTGATCGTGGAAAGACCAAATGGCGCATACAAGGGGCAAAAACCGGTCAGGCTGGTCAGCAGCAGGGCCAGGGCGATAATGCCCAGCACCAGCGCTAACGTACCGCTGATAAGGTCTGCCCAGTAGAGGACGCCAATGATCACCACAAAGAGGAAGCGCAGCACGCGGTCCAGATTGCCCATGTTCCTGGTCATCATAGTTTTCTCCCTGGGAGATGAATGAGTGGACAGGATGTGGCGGGGCGGGCTGTCTGTTGGTAAGGGGCAGGAGGTCAGGGGCAGGAGGGAATTGGGGGGACACGTCGGCAGCGCCCGGGTGGACTCGCGTCCCGTTGGATTCCCTCTGCCCCGGACTCCATAGGTGGAGTTTATGCCATGCGCGCCAATCGGGTTATGGAGGATTGTCACCAGTTCGGGTGACAAATCTCCAGGCTGGAGGTCAGGGGGCGAGAAATGCCGGCAGCCACCACCAGTTTTGCGCTGTGAAGGCGCGGGCTTCGCCGGAGTCGGGATCAACCATCAGGCTGCTGGTATCCACAGCCTCGAAATTGGAGCCGTGAACGGAAGCCAGGGACGAGACGAGCATGTCGTTGTCCCAACGTTCATCGGGCACGCCGCTGATGTACCAGTCGCTGCCGTTGTCGGCGATGATCATGCCATACTCTTTGAGGGCGTTCAGGATGACGCGCACGGGCGGCGGATAGGGGGAGACGTCAAAGGAGGCTTTCAGGCGGAAGCGCATGCCCATCGGCGGTAGGGTGGGGTTCACCTGATCAGAGGCAAAGTGGCGGGCGGGCCAGACGTAGGCGCGGCGGGTCTGGCTGACGGTGAAGCGGAGGGCGTGGTCAATATGGCCCGCCGCCACTTCCTCGTAACGCACCAAACCAGGGAAGATGGGCAGCCCGGCGGCGTCTGCCGAAGTCCAGCCTTCTGGGCGCAGGGCGTGGCTGTTCAAGTCGTAGACTGCGCCAGAGCCGGCTTGCCAACTATCGTCTGCCTGGGGCCAGGCGTAGTAGAGTTCGTAGAGATGGCAGTTGTCGCGGTCTATGACCAGGACGTGGCGGTCGCCGTCGCTGTCGGGCCCGCCTTCAATGGGGGCGTCCGCGGGGACGGGGTAGGGGCCGGGGTCGCTTTCGTCGCCGTACCAGATGAAGTCAATGGGCACAAGCGGCTGATCGCCAGAGACGACGACGTAGGGAATGCCAATGGGGCCGCCATCCCACAGACCTGAACCAAAATCGGGATGCAGTCCTGTATTGGGGCCAATGCCGGCAACAAAAGCGTCTGACAAAGGATGCACGGGCAGGTCGCTAACAGGGGTGTTCCAGATGTTGTTGGCGGGGAAGACGGGGCAGCCATCAATGACGGGCCCAGCCGCCGCCGGGGGTTCTGGTTCTAACCCTGGCGCGGACTCTGCGGGTGTTTGTGGTTGTGGAGAAGTCGCCGCTGTCGCTGTCGGCACAGAGACGGTGGGGGTTGGGGGTGGCGTCTGGCTGCCAGCCTGCCGGCAAAATGCGGTGAGCAGCGCCAGGAGTAAGAGAACGGCGGGGAAACGGGTCATGACAGGAACCTTTCTGGAATAAGAGTGCGATTGGGGGAGAGATGGGACGCTGATGACGCAGATGGGGCGCGGATGGACGCCGATTAAATGATTCTTTTGATGCTATTCGCTGTCAGTTTGGGGGCGGCCTTCCGGGAAGAATTGGTAGCCGCCGCCGCGGGTGGCGCGCCGTGTGATCAGGTAAAACGGATCCGAGGGGTTGGGTTCGATTTTGGTGCGAATGCCCCGAATCACCTGGTATACGGCGCCGGTGGTGAGACCATCGGCTTGGACGTCGGGGGGCCAGGCGTTTTCGATCAGGTTGTCGTGGGTATGGAAGACAAATGGGTTCTGCATGAAGTAAACGAGGACAGCCATTTCTTGCGGGGTCAACCCCTCAATTTGCTGCCGGCCCTGATAGATAAAGCCTGTGCGGGGGTCGCGCCAGACTTTGCCGCGGCTGATGCCTTCCTGGGCAGCGACAAATGCGGCTACGAGTTCACCCACAATCTGCCATTCGGTTGGGCCGGTTTGTCGGCATACGCCCTTGCGCGCCAACTGTGCCAGAACCTGAGCCAGATCGCCGGCAGCGGAGATGGAACGCCTGGCAGAGGGATGCGCCTCAATTTTCACCAATTCGCTCAAAGCTAACTGTTCAGCCTGCGTCAAACTTTGCCACAGTTCTTGCAGCCGGTGACGCACGTTCGGCTGCTGCCCCAGAATTGCCGCCCACTCCGGCTGGGGCGGCAGAGGGGCGGCGGCTAACCACCAGCTACAAGCCACACGCAGTAGCGCGGGATAGCCGCCGGTCAGGGAGAGAAGGTGGGCAGCGGCGGATGCCGGCATTTCTCTGTCCCTGGCAGTCTGGCGGCGCACCATGTCCAGCGCATCGGCAGGCGACAGGGGGCCAACCCAACAGACATAGGTGTCCAGCAAAGTGCGCAGCG
>JAGVTM010000569.1 GCA_019136785.1 Chloroflexota bacterium
GACGCCATGGCCGTGCAGGAAGCGCTGTATGGTTTAATGGAACCTACCCTGCCGGGCGTCCCGCCAACGGATAAGGACAGCCGCACGGGAATGCCGGCAGCCATCAAACCAGACACGGCGGCAAAAGGCATCCAACCCATCTGGAAGTTCAAATGCGAAGACGAGATTCGGGCGGCGCCGCTGGTGACGCCCAACCTGGTGCTGGTGGGCGCCTACGACAACAACCTGTATGCCCTGACGGTGGATGATGGGCAGTTCGTGTGGAAGTTCCCGGCCTCTGATGGCATTGCCGGCATGCCTGCCGCTTATGCCGATTACGTCTTTATTGGCTCTGCAGACAAACGTTTGTACTGCCTGCAGTTGAACAGCGGGCGCGTTCACTGGCAGTTTACCGCCGGCGGGCCCATTTACTCTTCGCCCAAAGCCCGGTTTGACCACGTTTTCTTTGGCTCCGACGATGGCAATTTATACGCCGTCAACGTCGCCAGCGGCCGTCTGGCCTGGAAAGCCTCGTCAACGGGCGCGGTGCGCTCCTCCCCCTACGTTGGCGACGAACACGTTTTTTATGGCACGGAAGCAGGGAGCGTTTTTTGCCTCGACCTGGCGGGTAAAACCCGCTGGCAGTTCCAGGCAAAACGGGCCGTTACCTCTACCCCCTGCCTGGCGGAAGAAATGGTTTTCGTTGGCTCGTGGGACAGCACCGTCTACGCCCTGGACGCCAATTCGGGCTGGCCCATCTGGCGTTTTCGCACCAATCGCCCCGTCATCTCTTCTCCGGCTGTGCATGAAGGCGTCCTCTACATTGGTTCCGCTGACGGACATTTGTACGCTATTGACATTTTCTCCGGGCGTAAACTGTGGGCTTTCCAGACAGAAGGACAAGTTTCCTCCTCGCCAGCCGTCTGGCAGGATGCTGTTTACTTTGGATCCACCGATGGGAATGTTTACTGCCTTAACCTGAAAATGGGAGATTTACGCTGGCGCTTTGAAACAGGCGGCTACGTTATCTCTTCGCCGGGTATTGCTGCCGGCATGAATGCCGGCATAGGCGTCGTTTACGTGGGTTCAGCCGATCACCATCTCTATGCGCTGCCCGTCTAAGTCAAAGCCGCGCGGTCACCTGACGGAAAGGCATCGTTGTGCGCAAACTGATAAACAGGCTTTTTATGAGCAATAAAACGAACAATAAAGAAACTACTGCTGGCTCTGGCAATGCGCCATACGAAGTAGCATTTGACGAGGCTAAAACCATCCCCAGCAGCGTGGCGCCTCCTCCGGCGGACGATTTACCCGCGGCAAATGCCGCCGCAGACGAACAGACACCCGGCGGGGAAATAGATGACCGGGACGGCACGACGCCGCTGCAGCCGCTGATTGACGAACTGGCTCCCACTACGCCTTTGGTTGGCCCCGTCGCGCCTGGGCGCGCTCCTGTCGTGCAGGCGGCGCAGCGCTGCCACGTGGGGGCGGTGCGCCTGCGCAATGAAGATTCCGCCCTGGTCTACAACAGCGCCGCTGGCGGACAGTTCCCCCTGCTGCAGTTTGGTCTGTACATTGTCGCCGATGGCATGGGAGGGCATTTTGCCGGGCATGAAGCCAGCAAACGTGCTTCCCGCCTGGTAGCGGCGCACGTCCTCCAGGAAATCTATCTGCCCTTGTTGCAGGAAAAAGAAGGCGCTGGCCAGAGACCCGTGCAGGAAATCATGCTGGAAGCGGTGCAGCAGGCTAATCAGGAGATTCACAACCCCAACCCGTACAAAGACACAGGCACGACGCTGACGGCTGCCGTTATTTTGGGGCGACGACTCTATCTGGCCCACGTGGGCGACAGCCGGGCTTATTTGCTGCGCGACCACCGCCTGCAGTTATTAACCACCGACCATTCGTATGTACAGCGGCTGCAAGATGCCGGGCAACTCACACCTGAGGCAGCCGCAGCCCATCCGCAGCGCAACGTCCTGTACCGGGCGGTGGGGCAGGGCGGCGAACTAGAAGTGGACGTTTCCACATTGGCGCTGCCGGTCGAGGGCGAACTGCTGCTATGCAGCGACGGCTTGTGGGGCGTTGTGCCCGAAACCATTTTGGTAGACATTTTAGAAGATGACGCGCTGTCGCTGGAGCAGAAAGCGGACCAACTGGTAACCCAGGCGCTGCACCATGGCGGTCACGATAATATCACGGCAGTGGTCGTGGCTTTTGCCTTTTGATTTGTTTACTGATGGCCAGGACGTAAAGGACGCACACTTTTCTTCTTTGCGATCTTCGCGTCTTTGCGGTGAAATCTTTGCGGTGAACCGTTACCCACACTTTTCTTCTTTGCAATCTTCGCGTCTTTGCGGTGAAATCCCAATAGCCAGGTAGTTCCCAGTGGCTTCTTGCTGAACAGACGAATTCCTGAGCGCATAAATGTTAACTTTCGAAATTCAGGCTACGCGAGACACACTGGGCGCGCGATCCGCAGCACAGCTTTTATATGTATTGGTACACGTGACGCCCCCTGAGCGTTTCCGGCTGTCGCAGATGCCGCTCAATGTCGGGCTGGTCATAGATCGCTCTACTTCCATGCAAGGGGAGCGATTGGAGCGGGTAAAAGCTGCCGCGGCGCTGTTGGTGGAGAAGTTGTCGGCAGACGATGTCCTGTCTGTCATTGCTTTTAGCGACAGGGCCGAAGTAGTGCTGCCTGCCAGCCACGTGCGCAGTAAGGAAGCCGTCCTGTCCCGCCTGCGCAGCATCGTGGCTTTTGGCGGCACGGAGATTTTCCAGGGCTTAAACGTGGTGATGCGGGAAATGCGCAAAGCCGACCTGGAACAATACCTTAACCACATCATTCTGCTGACCGATGGTCAGACGTATGGGGACGAAAACGCCTGCTTGCAGTTGGCGCAGCAGGCGGCGGCGGCGCGCATTGGCATCAGCGGTTTTGGCTTGGGTGCGGAATGGAACGATCAATTTTTAGATCGCCTGGTAGCGCCATCTGGCGGTCAATCAGTCTACGTCGAATCCGCAGCGCAAATTGTCAACTCCTTGCAGCAGCGGCTGCAAAGTCTGGGCGCGGTCTATGCCCATAATCTGCGCTTGCTGACCAGCGAGCTGCCGGCAAGCGTGCGCCTGCAATATGGCCTCAAATTCAAACCGTTTGCCCAGCCATTGCTCAGCGCCCCGTCGCCCGACAGCCTGTCAGGCGATGTGAATCTGGGCACAGTAGAAGCGCGCGCGCCGCTGGTGTTTGTGTTGGAATTAGCCGTAG
>JAGVTM010000546.1:0-3241 GCA_019136785.1 Chloroflexota bacterium
GCTACCCGGTATTGGTCTGCGAAAGATTTTTCGATAGCGCTGTACTTAATCGTGTGAGTGTCAGCCCCGCCTGCGGCGGCAGCCCCACCTGCGGTGGGGGCTGACACCCATTTCATGGGCAATTTTGGGCGCGTCTGCGCCCAAAATTGCCCGTCGCTGATGCCGCCGGACGATGCGGGGCTGCTCGCCGAAGCGCTCGCTTTGCGGGGCGGTAGGCGGTTAAAGAGATCACCACGATTTACTGGGGTGTTACCGATTTTTCTCACCGCAAAGTTGCGGAGTTTTTTTCACCGCAAAGACGCGAAGGGCGCGAAGGTTTTGGTTTTCATTCTGTGCATCTGAGGATGCGAACTCCTCATTTTACGTCAGATGGGGCGCTAATCCCCGATTGCATACAGTTTGAGTTGGGAACCGTCTTCGGGCCAGGTGATGAAGCGCTCGAATTGTAAGCCGAGTTTGGTGAGAACGCTGATTGAGGGTTCATTGTCGGGGGAGACTATGGCTACGATGCGGTTCAGGCCTATGACGTCGCTGGCGTAGCGCAGCACCGCGGCGGCTGATTCAAAGGCGTATCCTTTTGACCAGAATGCCGGCAGGAAGGCAAAGCCAATGTCAACGTCGTCCAGGGCGTCTCTTTTTATCAGTCCGCATATGCCAATGGGGACCGGCGCGCCTTTGAGTTCAACCAGATACAAGCCAAAACCAAAGCGTTGATAGCTGCTGATGGGACCCTCTAGCAGATAACGGCGAGCATCATCAACCGTCCTGACGCCTCTGTCGCCAATGAAGCGCAGGAACGAGGGTTCATTCAATAATTTGAGCATGAAGTCCGCATCTTCTGCCGTTAGTTCGCGCAGGGTCAGTCGTTCAGTGTCCAGGATTTTCATGATGCCGGCATTTTCTTCATGGTGGTCAGTGGTCAGGAACGGCGGCGGGCCACCAGCGCCGCGTTTTCTGGGCCTTCTTCGTTCCAGAGGAACTCCCATCCGGCAAAAGCCGCAGCGAGTTCGCCGGGGCGCAGCAAATAGGCAGGGTTGGCGTGGGGGTTAGCGCGCAGAACGCCCGTGTGTCGCGTTTCGTAGAAAAGCAGACCTCCAGGTTTGATGGCGCGGCGCAGTTGGGGGAAGAGGCGGCGATCCAGGAAACGAAAGACGCTAATGAGGTCGAAGGCGTCTGCCGGCAGAACCCATTCATCCAGGTCTAGCTGCACCCAATCAATCTGACAGGGTGGAGACTGTTGGCGGGCGGCGGCGGCAGCCAGGCGCAGTCCGGTGAAACTGATATCCACCGCCAGCACGCGATAGCCGCGCGCCGCCAGCCAGAGGCTATTTTGCCCCAAGCCACAAGCCACGTCCAGCGCCCAGCCACCCTGGAGGTGAGCAGCGTGCGCCAGCAACAACGGGTGTGGCGGTTGGGCTGCTGTCTGCGCAGACCAATCCGCCCATTTTTCATCCCAGCGGGCGCGATCCGCCCGGCTCATAACACCTGGTCGCGGTGACCAAATCCCTGGCTGTTGTCTATCAGATAGAGACGGGTCGGGGTCAGGCGGTACCAGTTCACCTGATCGAAGGCGCGCTGCACAGGCGGCGGTGCATCCTGCAAGAACGGGAAGCGCGTTTTGTAGAGGGCAATAGCCATTTCCCGCGCAGCGCCGGTCAGTTGTTGCACGCTGCCCTCCAGTTGCACGCCTTTGATTTCGCGCCAGTCGGCATAATCCTGCTGAATGGTAGCCGCTACCTGGGGGTTGGAGGCTATATTTTGGGCGTGACGGGTGTGGGCTGCCGACAGAAAGATCAGGTCAAAGCCGCTGTTGACATAAAACACGGCCGCTGCCCACAGGTCGGCAGCGGCGCAGGTAGCCAGGGTAACCACGTGATGCTGCTGCAAGTACGCCAGGGCGGCGGCGCGCAGGTCGTTATTCATGCGCCGCTTTCCCTCCCGCCCAGCGGGTGAACAGGTCTTGGGGCAGATCAATGTCCAGCAAATCCAGGGCGCGGTTGACGGTCTGGTTAATGATGTCGTCCAGGGTTTGCGGGC
Source organism: Chloroflexota bacterium (assembly GCA_019136785.1). GTDB lineage: Bacteria > Chloroflexota > Anaerolineae > Promineifilales > Promineifilaceae > JAGVTM01. Next base: position 2,038 of record JAGVTM010000546.1, read on the forward strand.
GGTGGTAAAATGCGGGCATCGGCGGGGCTACTACCGCGCCCATTTCGATCACCTGCTGCATCAGGCGCACGTGCCCCAGGTGCAGTGGGGTTTCGCGGGGCATTAAGACCAGCCGCCGCCGATCTTTCAGCACCACGTCTGCCGCTCGCGTCAACAAATTGTCGCTGTAGGAGTTGGCAATCGCCGCCAGCGTTTTCATGGAGCAAGGCAGCACCACCATGCCCTGCGTGCGAAAGGAGCCGGAGGAGATGGCGGCGGCAATGTCCCGAAAACGGTAGGTTACGTCTGCCAGAGCCATGACCTGTTCGGCCGTGTAATCCGTTTCCAGACCAATGGTCTGGGCGGCAGCCGTGCTCATGACCAGGTGCGTCTCCACGTCCGGTAGATCGGCAAGCACTTGCAGCAGGCGAATGCCGTAAATCACGCCGCTGGCGCCGGTTATGCCTACAATGACACGGCGCACAGGGCGGCGGGGTGTTGTCTCAGATTCCGTTAATTCAAATGGGTTAGAATGTGCCATGCGTGTTGCGTCCATTTCAGTATAATGGGCTGAACTCCTTCGAAAACAGTGGCGAGTGGTCAGTAGTCAGAAAATTCGTGCCATTCGTGAAACTTGTCCTGAGCATCGTCGAAGGATTCGTGGCAAAATTTTCATTGATGATGACGCGCCGTCGCTCATGGTGTCTCTTTAGCAAGCATTGTAGGCAATAATGAACGAAAGACCAATGAAAAGCAACTATTCACCGCAAAAACGCAAAGGCTTGTCTCTATGACCATGAAATCATTGTTTGTGACCGAACTCAAGAATGGGGACAAGCTGGTAGATGAGCCGTTCCTGCTGCGCGACGTTATCAGCCGCACGACGAAGGATGGGCAGCCGTTCTTGCGCCTGGTTCTCAGCGACAAGAGCGGGCAGGTGAATGGGGTGTTCTGGGATGTGCCGGCACAAATCCAACGATGGGCGCGCGCTGGACAGGTCGCCCTGGTGGAAGGGCGCGTCAGCGTCTACCGCAATGCGCCGCAAATCATCGTTACCGACATGGCGGCGCACACCAGCCCCAACATGCGCGATTTCTTGCGCACCAGCAGCCGGTCGCGGGAGGAAATGATCGCCGAACTTCGCCAGGAAATTGAAGGGCTGCAATCCCCCTGGCGGGAACTGGTTAGCCGTGTCCTGCTGGACGAGACCTTTCTGCCCCAGTTT
>JAGVTM010000546.1:3293-3724 GCA_019136785.1 Chloroflexota bacterium
GCACCACGCTTACCTGGGCGGCTTGCTGGCGCACACCTTGAGCATGGTGCGCCTGGCGCACCTGCTGGCAAGCCATTATCCATACATCAACAAGGATTTGCTGGTTGCGGGCGTGCTGCTGCACGACATGGGCAAGGTCTATGAGTACAGCACGGATGCCGGCATTGCCGTCTCTGACGACGGGCATATGGTGGGACATATCTTGCGCGGCGTGATTATTGTGGAAAAAGCCGCCGCCGAAATAGAGGATTTCCCGGCGGAACAATTGCGCCACCTGGTGCATCTGATCGCCTCCCACCACGGGCAGATGGAATGGGGCGCCCCTGTGACGCCCAAAACGTTAGAAGCGGTGCTGCTGCATCAAATAGACCTGCTGGACAGCCGCGTCCAGGGATTCCTCGACTTTCTGAGCGAAGATGCCGGCGGCAGCG
>JAGVTM010000181.1 GCA_019136785.1 Chloroflexota bacterium
GTATCGGTGACACATGTGTCGGCGGCGGCGCTGGGCCGTGGTTTGATTCGCTTTTCGTTGAAGCTGGCAGGGCAGTCCGACCCTATCACGCTGATTGGCAAGCGCACAAACGCCACGGAAGCCGCCTTCTACCGCGACCTGGGGCCGCGCCTGGGTTTTTTGACGGCCCCTTGCTGGTATAGTTACGTGGGCGAAGAGCGCGGATGGGTGGTTATCGAAGACGTGCCGGATAACCGCCCGCCAGAAAAATGGGGCGACCGGGATGTGGAGCGGGTGGTGGCTAATCTGGCGGCTTTGCACATAGCGCACTGGAACCGTCCTACGGAACTGCGAAGTTATGCCTGGCTGCCCTGGTTTCTGTGGTCTACCACACCCCATGAAACGTGGAGTCCGCTGGCGGACAACGTGCGATTACGCCGCCCGGCGGCTGAACTGGTGTCCCCTCATGCTATTGCCACCGCGGGGCCGCTGACGTTGGAGTTTTACCGGGCCGCGACTTGTCTGGCGACACTGCAGAAGTTGGGGGGCTGGCCCGGGGTCATTGACCAATCGTTCCTGGACGCGGTGGCGGACCTGTTGGATGATCCGGTGCCTATGTTGTATCCCCTGCGTTCGCTGCCGAGCACTCTGCTGCATGGCGAGCCGGCGCCGCGCCATTGGCGTTTAACGTTGTTTGGGGACTGCAATCTGTTGGATTGGCAGGGCGTCAGTATTGGACCTTCGGTGTGCGATCTGGTGAGCTTTGTGGAAAATGTTGAGCAGGTGAATACGCTGGCGGTAGGGGAGCAGCCGCGGGAGGTAACGCAGTTGCGCATGGAAACGTTGGTGGATGGGTATCTGCTGCGGATGTATGAGGCGTTATGGCCGCTTTTCAATCCGCGTGAGCTGCGCAAGGCGTTGCCGGCAGCCCAATGCCTGTATGTTTTAACGCAGTGGCTGCCTCTGCTTTCGCATTGGTTTGATCCTCTGGCGGAGGAGGATGCAACTCTGGCGGGGTTTGGGCGTATTAGTGATCAATCTTTGCTGGAGGCGGGCTGCATAGCTGCCGTGCGCCACCGCCCCTATCTGGCTGAACTGGTGCAGCGGTTTATGCAGGCATTTCGCGCTTTGTGATCAGTATGTTATCTTTCTTCTTTGAGTCGCTGACGTTTGGGTTGACAGTGGCCTTTATGCTGTTGGGCGTGGTAGGGGTGGTTGTGCCGCTGTTTCCAGGGCTGCTGCTGGTGTGGCTGAGTCTGACGGTGTATGCAGTCCTGGATGGCTTCACAGTTATTAGCGGCTGGCTTTTCCTGGGGCTGACTGTGTTCGCGCTGGTGACAAGCACGGCGGATTTGTGGCTGCCGCTGCTGGGGGCTAAAGTCACGGGGGCCTCGCGGCGGGGCATGGTGTATGGCACGGTGGGGGCGCTGTTGGGCTTTCTCGTATTGAACCTGGTTGGGGCTGTGGTTGGGTATGCGGCCGGGGTTGTGGTGGGCGAGTATCAGCTTCATCAAGACTGGCAGAAGGCGATGAAAGCGAGTCTGGGCGGTCTGGCAGGTATTGGCCTGTCAACGCTGATTCAGTTGGGGGCGGCTATTCTAATTGTGACGATTTTTGTGTGGCGGGTGCTAAGCTTCGCGGGGGCGGGATGACGGCTGAACAGTTGCGCTCGATTGGGTTGGCGGCTGCCGGCATTATCGCCGTTAACCTGGTCCTTTTCACGATTTTGATCACGCTGGCTTACCGCCGTCTCAAGCATCTGGATATACCGCCTGACGCGGACCTGGCGCAAACGCTGCGCCTGGTTCCTTTGTTTTTGGTGCTGGCGATTGATCTCCTTGACTTGACGCTGGACTTTCTGGCGTTCCCTATTGTGTGGGTTATGCTGGACCGGATGGGGTTGACTGCTTTGCGCAATGTCTCCGCTGTGGAAGCGGTGATCCCGTTCACGCAACCATTGCCAACGCTAACGCTGGCCTGGATTGGGGTGCGTCTGTTTCGTCAGTAATTGAGGTTTCTGACTCTGGGGTAGCGCTGCATTTAATCGTGGTGGGTGTCAGCCCCGTCTGCGGCGGGGCTGACACCCATTTTTATGGGCAATTTTGCTCACCACGATTTACTGGGGTGTTAACGACTCTGGTGTCGTCGGTGGAAAACGAGGTAGGGAAGTCCACAACCCCCTTCCCTGGCAATGAGGTCGGAATTACCCGATTATTTTCTCAGCGTCCAACATGACTTTTACAGATCAATGGGGTTCCGCAAAATCTCCACCAATAACTGCACACAATGCTCTACGTCGCCGGCGTCTACGGTTTCGCTAGGGGTATGTACGTAGCGGCAAGGGATGGAGATGCAGCCGGCGGCGCAGCCGGGGCCGGCAATTTGCATGGGGCGGGCGTCGGTCGTGCCCCCGTCCAGCACTTCTAGCTGGTAGGGAATGTTGGCTGCCGAGGCGCGCTGGCGCATCAGGCGCACCAGCCCGGTGTGGGCGATCATGCCGCTGTCTTTCACTTTGATGGCTGCGCCGGCGCCCAGGCGCACGGCCATGGGGCGGGCTTCAGGCACATCCCCAGTCAGGGTCACATCCAGGGCAATGCCTACGTCGGGGTTGATAGCGTTGGCAGCCGTTTGCGCGCCGCGCGTGCCGACTTCTTCCTGCACGCTAAAGACAAAATACAGGTCATGGGGCGTGGTGGACAGCCGCTTGAGGGCTTCGATAGCCACCACACAGCCAATCCGGTCATCCATCGTTTTCGCCGATAGGCGGCTGCCTTGCACCAACAGTGGGCGATAAAAGCCGGCGGGCGCGCCCACTGCTACGGGGCAGTTCTGGCGGCTGGTTGCGCCGACGTCAATGAAATATTTAGACAGCGGGTGGAGTTCATGCGCATCTTCAAAGCGATCCGCATGAATGATGCCCACGGTACCGTCGGCAAACTGGACGCGCCCGCCGAGCAGCGTGTGGGCGGAGACGCCACCAATGTTGGTAAAACGCAGGAACCCTTCTTCGGTGACATGGGTGATCATGACGCCGATTTCGTCCATGTGCGCGGCAATCATGACCTTCAGCCCGCTGCCGTCTCCCTTCTTGCGGGCGATCAGGTTGCCTAATGCATCCACACTGATTTCATCCGCGTAGGGTTCAATCTCCGGGCGAATAAGCTGCCGCATCTGGTCTTCAAAACCTGAGGGGCCAAAAGCTTCGACTAGTTTCTGGATCAATTCGTTCATGGGGATTCCTGTCTCGTGTCAAC
>JAGVTM010000272.1 GCA_019136785.1 Chloroflexota bacterium
TTGTAGCCGGCTGTAAGCCCGTAATAATGCGCAGCAGCGTACTCTTGCCGCAGCCAGAGGGCCCCAACAGCGCCACAAACTCCCCTTCCGTCACGTTCAGGTTAACGTCCTGCACCGCCTGAAAGAGGCGCTGCCCCATGCCATAAGCCTGGTGTACATTTTGCAGCTGCAGCAGCGGCGGTTGGTTCATCCCTCACTCCATGCGGTATTTCTCTTCAGCCAGGGCGTATAGACGCCGCCAGAATAAGCGGTTAATCAGCACAACCGCCAGAATCATGCTCAACGTGGCTGCCAGCAGCAGCGGGTAATCGCCGCTGGCGGTGGCTTGAGCAATGATGGCCCCAATGCCCGTGATGCGCAAGGTCTGGTCGCCAAAAACGACATGTTCCGCCACGATGCTGGCGTTCCAGGCGCCGCCGCTGGCGGTAATGCCCCCTGTCACCAGGAAGGGGAACAACGAGGGCAAAATCAGCGTGCGCCAGCGCTGCCCCCGCTTGAGCTGCAGCAGCGACGCCGTATATTTCAACTCTTGCGGGATGGCGCTGGCCCCGGCAATGATATTAAACAGCAGATACCACTGCGTCCCCAGCAGCATCAACAGCACGGCGGCAATATTTAACCCCTGCGGCAGCCGCAGCACGAAAAGTAGAAAAACAGGAAAGATAGCGGTGGCGGGGATAGAGGCGATCACCTGTACTAGCGGCTGCAACAGAGCAGCCAGGCGGCGATTGGTGCCAATGGCGACCCCCAGCGGAATAGTCCAGGCCAGGGCTATCAGCAGCGCCAGCGCCACCCGCAGCAAGGTGGCTAACAACCCTAACCCGATTTGTCCCCACTGGCTCAGGGGCAGGCGTAGCAGCATTAACCCGGCGCGAAAGGCGCCATACAGCAGCCCGCTCCCCAGCAGAAACAGGAACCCATTGTGTAGCGCCGCCTGTCTTTTGCTGGCTGTCGCGGCGGCTGCCGGCACAGACGAGCGCGCCATCAACCAGGTATCTACCCTTGCCTGCGCCGGGCGTGCGATTTTGTCTTGCAGCAGGGCGATCAGGCGGGCGTTGTGCCAGGCGTCGTAAAACCAGGACGTCGGCGGCGACTGGTCGGGCGTCAAATCTAGCTTGAAACGCGCCGACCACGCCAGCAGGGGTCGCCACACGATCTGATCCAGCAGCACAATGATCAGCGTCAGCGTCCCCACACCCCAGGCGATGGCGCGCAGGTCTCCCCGGCTGGCGGCTTCGTGTAGATAAGCGCCCAGCCCTGGCAGGCGGAAATCCCGCTGCCCCACGGTGAAAATTTCGGCAGCCATCAGGAAGAACCAGCCGCCGGCCCAACTCATCATGCTGTTCCAGATCAGGCTGATGCCGGCAAACGGCAGCTCCAACGTCCTGAAGCGCAGCCAGCCGTTAAAACGGAAAATGCTGCTGGCTTCCTTCAACTCTTTGGGCAGGGTGGTCAGCGATTGGTACCAGGCAAACGTCAGATTCCATACCTGGCTGGTAAAAATCAAGATAATCGAAGTCAGCTCCGCCGCCGCGCTTTGCGGCAGAATAGCGTTCAGACTGAGCAGCACCACAGGCAGAAAAGAAAGGATGGGCACGCTCTGCAAAATATCCAGCAGCGGCAGCAGCAGTTGCTCCGCCCGCCGGCTGCCCGCCGCCAGCCGCCCATAGACCAGCGAGAACGACAGCGACAGCGCATAAGCCAGACTGATCCGCCCCAGCGACAGCGCCGCATACCACGGCAGCGCCCCCGGCGCCAACGAAATAGCCGGCCCCCGAATAACCGCCGGCGCAGCCACAGCCAGCCGCACGCCGCCATACACAAGCACGCCCACGCCCAACAGCGCCAGCGCATCCCCCCAGCCCAATCGGCCACCAACCCGCTGTTCAACCCTAAAATGCCGCGGAACCTGAGCCATACACCCTCTGGCGTGACAGGGCAGATAGGGAACCGGGCCGGCAAAAAACCGCCTGGCCATGGTTTCTGCCACCGGAAGATAATCCTATCACGCGCGCCAACAGATGCAACGACGCGCCGCATCCCCCTGATTGTCTTTAATTGTCAAAAACACCCAATACCGCTCCTCTTCCCCATTAACCACTCACCCATTCACCAGCGGTGTCTTCACCGCCATTCACCCATTGACTATTCCCCCCCTCATACCTCATACCTCATACCTCATCCCTCATCCCTCCCCCGGCAGCACCTGCCGCAAATACCCCGCCACTCCCCGCGCCGCCTGCCACTGGTGCGGATACCCCAATGACACCTCATGAAAAGTCACCCCGTCCCGCTCGTGCCGCGCGCGGATGTGCAAATGCCCATGCACCACCGCCTTCACCGGGAACCGCCTGTGCCACTCCTCCGTCAGCCGCGTGCCGCACCAGATCGAAAAACGCGGAATGCGGTACAACTGCACCAGATCCTGCCGCAGCGGAAAATGCCCCGCCAGCACCAGCGCCTGATCCCCATTCAAACTTTGCAGCCGCCCTTCCGTATAACGGCAGCGCGCCGCGCACCACGCCTGCCGCGACGCAAACGGGTCTGGGAACAGGTAATACTCATCCGTGCTGACAATATTCGTCTCCGCCGCCCAGGCTACCGCCTCATCCGCCGCCACTTCCGCCGGGCGAAAGCTGTAATCATACAGGGTGAAAATGGGGGCAATCACATACGCCTGCCCATCCGCCCCTGGCCACACAGGATACGGGTCTTCCGGCGTCAGCACCCCGTAGGCGCGGCAAATGCTCACCAGCCGGTTGTACTTAAAAATCCCCCGCGCCTGCGCCGGGCTGTTGGGGTGCGCCCACAAATCATGATTCCCCGGCGTCCACAGCACCCGCGCAAACCGCTGGCTCAACAACCCCATCGCCGCCGCAAACTGCGCCTCGCTCTCGCTCACGTCCCCGGCCACAATCAGCCAATCATCCAGATGCGGCGGCAGCGCCTGCAGCGCCTCCCAATTCGGCGCCCGGTTCACGTGCAAGTCGCTAATTGCATACAATTTCATGCCCATTCACCCTAACGGTTGGGTGCGCCATCACGCGCCCCTGTAGGACAAACTGTTAGTTTGTCCCCTACCCCGGCAAAATCACTCCCATTCACTGCGAATTTCCCTTTGGAAAGTCAAACCGTCCTTCTTCCACTGCAGAATGCCGCTATATTTCAGCCGGTTGAGTTGCGCTGCGTAAAGCCTGATTAACTCATGCAGCATTTTGTCAACATC
>JAGVTM010000219.1 GCA_019136785.1 Chloroflexota bacterium
CCAGACGCGATTGGAGCAGATTTTCATCAACTTGTTGAGCAATGCCGGCAAATTCCGGCGTCGCGGCGTGCCGCCCATTATTGATGTGGAATGGGCTGACCTGGGTTCAGCCTGGGCCTTCACTGTGCGCGACAACGGCATTGGCATTGCCAGCCAGCACCTGCCCAAGATATTTGGCATTTTTCAACGGCTGCATGCGCAAGATGAGTATGAAGGCACGGGCATCGGCCTGGCCATTGTGCAGAAAGCCGTCGAAGAACACAACGGTCAGATCTCTGTCCGTTCTGTGGTAGGTCAGGGCAGCGAATTCACCTTCACCTTGCCCAAACCTGTGGAAGGAAACAACCCGTGATCAATCATAATTTCCCCGTCCTGCTGGTCGAAGATAATAAACACGATGTCTTCTTTGTCCGGCGCGCCTGGCAGGTTAACCGTATCACCAACCCCCTGTTCGTGGTTCCACACGGGCAAGCCTGCCTGGATTATTTACGCCACGCCGGCGACTATGCCGACCCCGAAAAGTACCCCCGCCCTGGCATCATCATGATGGATATTCGTATGCCCATCATGGATGGGATTGAATGCTTGCAGCAAATTCGCGCCGACCCAACCCTCAAACTCATTCCCGTGATCATGCTGACCACCTCTAAAGAGGACGCCGACCGGCTGCGCAGTTATCAAATCGGCTGCAACACATTTATTCAGAAGCCCGTTGATTTTGAGAAACTGGCCGAAGCCGTGCGCGCCATCCACATTTACTGGACGCTCTCTGAACTACCCTGACCAACTTATGGACACCCCCCCGCTCCGCGTTTTGCTGCTGGAAGACAACAAGCACGATTACGTCATCATTAAACGCGCCCTGGAACGCAGCGATGTTTTCATGGAACTCGTCTGGGCGCAAAGCGCCGAAGAGGCGCTGCAATGGGTGCATGATCAGGCGTTTGATCTGATCCTCACCGATTTCAAGCTGCCGGGACTGACAGGGCTGGAGATGTTCCTGCGGCTGCAGCAGCAGGCGGTGCACGTGCCCGTCGTTTTCTTAACCGGGTCTGGCAATGAACAGGTGGCGGTGGAAGCCTTGCAGCGGGGAGCGCAAGATTACCTGGTGAAAGACCCGCAGCAAGAGTATTTGCGGCTGCTGCCAGTGGTGGTGGCCAAAGCCCGCCGCCAATGGGAAGACAAACGCGCCCGTAAACAGGCGGAAATAGATTTGCAGCAATATGCGGCTGACCTGGCTCTGCGCAACGCGGAACTGCAAGCCTTTGCCCACATGGTAGCCCACGATCTCAAATCGCCGCTGGCGGTGATCATTGGCTATGCGGACTTGTTACAGCAGAGTACGTCGCACATGGATGATCAGGATGTCCTGATTTGCCTCGATTCTATTGCGCGCATGGGGCGCAAAATGGCTGATATTGTAGACGCGCTGCTGCTGTTGGCTGAGGTGCGCCAGACAGAGTTGGTCTTACAGCCATTGGACACAGCCGCCATTGCCCAGGAAACTATCGCGCGGCTGCAGAGGCAAATTGAATCGCGCCAGGCGACGCTGCACCTGCCGCAAATGTGGCCCCTGGCGTATGGCTATGCCCCCTGGGTGGAAGCCGTCTGGGTCAACTATTTGAGCAACGGTCTGAAATATGGTGGGCAGCCGCCGCAGTTATGGCTGGGGGCAGAGACAGCAGCTAACGGTTTCGTACGCTTTTGGGTTCGAGACAACGGCAGTGGCATTTCCGCCGCCAACCAGGCGCGCATCTTTGTCCCTTTTACCAAACTGGATCAGATAAAGGATGGGCATGGGTTGGGTCTATCTATCGTGCGCCACATTATTGAAAAATGCGGCGGGCAGGTGGGCGTAGACAGCCAGCCTGGCAATGGCAGCACATTTTGGTTTACGCTGCCGGCAAATCCTGAAGGATAGTAACCTCACCCACTCTCCAGCCAGGTTCCCACCCCCTTTAGGGGGAGGGTCAGGGTGGGGGTAAATCTCACCTCAGACTCAGGAGTCGTATGCAAAAACGCCAACGGAACACAGTCTGGCTGCGTGTGGGCGGGGGGCTGCTGTTGATGCTGTCCGCCTTTATCGCCCTCTGGACCAATGAAGGGCGGGTCAACCTGGCGGATGTGGCTCGCCGCAGCCAGCCGCTGCCGGCAGAAACCGTGGACGCCGCCGCCACAGGAGAATTTGTGTCGGTCACGGGCCAGCTTACCGCCGCCGAAAGCGTGGGGGACGAACTATTTCTGCGTGCAGGCGACTACGTGCGCGTGGAGCGTCAGGTGGAAATGTACGCCTGGATTGAAGAGGAACATTCTGACGAAGAGGGCACAAGCTATACCTACGAGCCAGACTGGACCAGCGATGTGCCGGCTTCTGCCGGATTTTTAAATCCAGAAGGGCACGAAAACCCTCCCCTCCCTTTTGCCGGCGGCACATTTCTGACCAGCCGCGCCGCCGTAGGCGCATACGCCTTCGATCCAGCCAATATGACCCTGCCGCGCAACCAGCGGCTGCCGCTCACGACGGCAGTCGTAAGGGAGTCGCCTTATCCGATTGTTGAAGATTTCGTTTATCTGGGAGAAGGGACGCTGGCAAATCCCGCCATAGGGGATGTGCGCGTCAGCTATTGGGTGGTGCCGGCAAACATGCTGGCGACCGCTTTTGCCCGCGTGCAGGCGGACACATTGCAGCCCTACTACCAGAATGACAAAGTCACCTTGTACCGGACGCTGTTGGGCGACCGTGTGGCGGCGCTGAACCAGCTTCAGTTTGAGTACCGCGCCGCGCTGTGGGGCGTGCGCTTTGCTGGATTTTTGCTGATGTGGGGAGGTGTGGCGCTGCTGCTTAGCCCCCTCAACCTGTTATGGGGCTGGCTGCCTGGCTTGCGCGGGTTGGGGCGCTGGGTGACGGGGCTGGTTTCGGCGGTGATTGCCGGCATTCTGTCCCTCATCACCATCCTCATCGGCTACCTGGCGCACAACCTGCTGGCGTTGATTATCGTGCTGCTGTTGATAGCGGGCGGGGCCGTACTCTGGCAGCGCCGTTCACAAGCCCAGATCGGCGCGAAGTTGGGGTAAGCACGCCTCGGCGGCTTCCCGCCCCAGAGCCAGCAGGCGCTCTGTCTGGTTAAAGCGCACAAACGAAACGCCGTTCAATTTGGGTGCAATCAGGCAGTCCACATGGGTCAGACCGCCGCCTGCGCGGCGGATTAAGGTCTCCATGCCC
>JAGVTM010000105.1 GCA_019136785.1 Chloroflexota bacterium
ATACGCCTGACCTGCTGGACCACCTGCGGGCAGCTTACAGCCCCAATGCGGAATCAACTTACGATGAGCGTTTTGAGCAGGTGCGCAACGCCTCGCTGCTCATCCTGGATGACTTGGGGACGCAAAGCCAGACCGAATGGGCGCAGGAAAAACTGTACCAGATTTTTAACCACCGCTATAACGCGCGGCTGCCAACGGTGATTACGACTAACCAGGAGTTGGAGTCTATTGAGATGCGCATCCAGTCGCGCATGGTGGACCCCAGTCTGGTACAAATTGTGCATATTGCTGCCCCCGATTTCCGGCGGGCGGGGGTGGCGCAGGATCAATCTGACCTGTCTACATTGAATTTGCACATGGATAAGACGCTAGACAACTTCAGCCTGCGCGAGAGCGAACTGCCGCGCTCACAGTCGGAAAACCTGCGGCGGGCGCTGGAGACGGCGCGCGCTTATGCGGAGAACCCCAAGGATTGGCTGGTATTTAACAGCGTGGGGTACGGCAATGGCAAAACGCATCTGGCGGCGGCAATTGCCAATCACGCCGCTCGCAGCGGCGAGGCGGTTTTGTTTGTGTTGGTGCCGGATTTGCTGGACCATTTGCGCGCCTCGTTTAATCCCGCCAGCGGCGTGCGGTACGACAAGCGATTTGATGAGATTAAGAAAGCGCCTTTGTTGGTGCTAGATGACCTGGGGACGGAAAGCGCCACCGCCTGGGCGCGGGAGAAGCTGTACCAGTTGTTTAACTATCGCTACAATGCCCGCCTGCCCACCGTGATTACGACGGCTACGCCCATTGAGGAGATTGACCCGCGGCTGGCGACGCGCATGTTGGATGGCAGCCGCTGTACGTTCTTTGTGCTGGAGGTTCCCAGTTATCGCGGCGGGGGCAAGCCAAAGAGCAGCAGCCGGGCGCGGCGGAAGTGATGGAGAGGTTGAACTTCTCCCAGAAGTTCAACCTCTGGCGCAGCGAGCAGGATGTCCGCGCTACGGGGATGGGATGAGGATTTGCTCGCCGGCGACAATCTGGTTGGGATTGGTCAGTCCATTCAGGGTCAAAATAGCCTCGACAGTGACGCCATAGGTTTCGGCTATTTTGGTCAGGTTTTCGCCGGGCTGGATGGTGTGAACGCGGGGCGTGGGGGATGGTTCGGCAGTGGGGGCAGTTGTGGGGAGGGCGGTGGCTGCCGGCACTTCTATTACCTCAACCGTGGGCGTAGGCAGTGGTGCGGTGGCAGTGGGTAAGGGGGTGAGGAAGTCGCCGACGACTGCCGGCACAATCTGCCCAAACACCAGCGGGCGAGCCAACAACATGACCAGAACCGCGCCAGCCATGACCACCACCAGCACCAGGAATTTGAGAACATCACCCCATTTGCTGCTACTACTGCTTTCCATGCGCAACCCTCCAAACGGTTATTGATACAACATCCAATGGCGACAGGCAGAAGTGTAGCACAACGGCGAAAAAGATCGCAATGAGCGAACGGGGCTATTCGGTCAGGGCAGACAGCGCTTCGTCTATGGGCTGCTCAGCCGTGGAAGCCTGGGAGATAACCCAATCAATGATCGGCTGCCGCCAATCTATGGCAGTGTTGTACCCCTGGGGATCAAACTGCGCCAGTTCATCCAGCCCGTCGCCGCCAGCATAGAGAAAATCCGTCACCAGGACATGATACGTCGTCGCCGGGTCTAATCGCTGGCCCGTTTTGGCGACGATCCAGCCGCCCTGATGGGCGCGCAGACCGCCAAAGGCTAACTGGCTTTGGGAGAGCAACTGCATCACCTGGCTGCCGTTGATCTGCAGTTCCACCAGCACATTATCGAAGGGCAGCACGCCAATAATGTCTGCCAGGGTCAGGTCGCCGGGGGGAATGTCGGCGCGGATGCCGCCGCGATTGGTGATAGCCACGTCGGCGGCGGGGTAGCCTAGCAGCCAGGTTTCGGTGATGAAGGATTCCATGAGGGGGCTGCGACGGGGAATGCCGGCGCTCGTGTAGCCAATCGTCTGGTTCAGTTCGGCGTCGGCTTCGTCGCGCCAGCGGTCAACGACGGCTTGAAGGGCAGCGTCGGGCGCGCCGCCCTGGTTCATCGCCACGCCAAATTCGCTGCTGACGATGGCAGCGGCGGCTGTGTCGAAGTGAAGCGTGGCGCGGGCATAGCTGGTGAGGTGATAGCCGCCGCCCAGCAGCACAATGCCGTTGACTTCTCTGGCGAACAACTCATTGCAGTGCCCACCGCCCATCAAGGCAATGCCCAGGTCGCCCACGCGCCGCGCCAGGGATTCCAGTTCAGCCTGGCAAACGTGGGCCGGCACGACGATCATGTCCGCGCCCGCCTGCCTTACTTCGGGCACAACCTGGCGCAGCGTTTGTTCGTAATCCTGAAACAGGAAATTAGCCACGTTGACCGGGTTGGTGGTGACGGGGGTGCTGGTGGTAGTCAAGCCAATGATACCCACGCGCACGTCGTTGACGGTGACCAGGGTATAGGGGCGGATGCCGGCATCCTCTGGCATCTCTCCCGTCTCTTTCTGGCGGATATTGGCGCTGACGAACGGGAAAGCGGAGGCCGCAGCCCGCCGCTGCAAGGCTGCCAGGCCAAAATCAAACTCGTGGTTGCCAATGGCGGCAGCCGTGTACGGGATCAGGTTCATGACTTCCGCCATGCTTTCCCCTTGGAACCAGGTGGAAATCGCCGGGCCCGTCCACATGTCGCCGCCGCTGAGGATGAGGAAATTGGCGTCTGGTTCGTATCCCTCCACTTCACGCCAGAGAGTGAGCAAATTGGCTGCGCCCTGGTCTGGCTCCATGCCTTCCATCCAGCCATGTTCGTCGTTGGTGTATAGGATGGTGAGGGCGCGCATGGGGTCGTCGCCGTTGGTGGTCGCAGCAGCTGCAGCGGCGGCAGTAGCAGGAGTGGGCTGGTTGGCGGCGGCAGGCGGGGCGTCTGCTGCTGGCGGGTTCGTCAGGCTGGCGCAGCCGGTCAGCACCAGCAGAGACGCCAGCGTACATAATAAATGGGGAAACCGAGATCGTCGTTTCATTGAGCAATAACCTGTAACCGGCAAAGTGGCGCACAACTAGCAGGCATGACGGCAGCCGGTCGCATTACCGTCCTGGCTCTAAACGGGAACAGCCAGGCGAGAATGATCGCCCGCCGCCTCCTTCGCGGTTAAATTCCACAGGGACTGTATAGTTACAATCAGGAAATGTGTCGC
>JAGVTM010000621.1 GCA_019136785.1 Chloroflexota bacterium
TTACTAACCATAAGCTGGAGATACTGGTCTGTTGCCACCGACCCGACAATGATAGCCAAGATGGGCGTTTTTTAGCTGTTTAGCGTATTAGTTTTTAAGGTGCAAAAGTCGTGTGCAAAGACGCGAAGGGCGCGAAGATTGGGGCTTTCGTTCCTGGTGTTTGCGCGATAATACTCAGGGCAAGCCTGCATGTTTAGCGCAAAGACCCTCATCCCCCAACCCCCTTCCCCCTAAAGGGGGAAGGGGGCTTTCGGAGAGGGCGAGGGGCGCTGCGCGCCCCTCGCCCTACATTACCCCTTCCCTGGCGCGGAGCGCTGCTTGTCCTTGCCCATTATTACCCTTTCCCTGGCGCGGGTCGCTGCTTGTCCTTGCCCACTATTCCCCTTTCCCTGGCGCGGAGCACTGCCGCCCTTGTCTATCGTTATCCTTTCCCTGGCGCGGAGCACTGCCGCCCTTGTCTACCGTTATCCTTTCCCTGACGCGGGGCGCTGCTCGTTCTTGCCCACGATTAACCCTTCCCTGGCGCGGGGCGCTGCTTGCCCTTGCCCACGATTAAACCTTCCCTGGCAAGGGGGGCTAGATTACGTGATTTATGCCGGCAATCCATGTTCGCCCGCTAACTGATACTGACCGCCCCTGGGTGCGCCGGTTTGTGGCGGATCAGTGGGGCGCGGAGTTTGTGGTGGTGCATGATTGTGTCTATTATCCGCACGAATTGGCCGGGTATCTGGCTTTGTCTGGGGAAACGACGGTTGGACTGGCAACTTACCACGTGAGCAGCGACAACTGTGAAATTGTCACCCTGAACAGCCTGCGGTCGGGGCAGGGGATAGGAAGCGCCTTGATTGAAGCGGTGAGCGGGGGTGCGATTGAGGCAGGCTGCCGGCGGTTGTGGCTGATAACGACGAACGATAACTTGCCCGCGCTGGCGTTTTACCAGAAACGGGGCTTTACGCTGTCGGCGGTGCATTGTGAGGCAGTGGCCCGCGCCCGCCAGATTAAGCCATCCATTCCTTTGTTGGGGTATGCCGGCATTCCCATCCGCGATGAAATTGAGTTGGAAATGCGGCTGCGGCCATGACTGGCAGTCGCCATAGCTGGCGGGTGATGTCAGCTTTTTTCTGGGGCGACGGCGGGCGGCTCCTGATTCTCGTCCTTGATTAAGAAACCCAATGCCGAGGCTTTGCGGGAACCGCGGCTGGTGTAGTAGAGGAGAATGCCGGCAACAATAGACATAATCCCTATGGCAATCCCCCCTAATTGCAGGGGCCCCACATAGGGACGCACAAAGTCAGGCTCCAGGTGCGTGCCGATTTGCAGCAGATCGGACAACCCGGAAACATAAGCAAAAACCAGCCCGGTAGCCGCCAGCCGTACGCCAATATCGGCTTGCAGCGAGCGGGGGGCGCCGCGGCGGCGGGTAGACCGGATATGAACAAAGGCAGCCAGGGTTAGCAACGTGAGGCCCAACAGCAGTTCTACCATCTGCACGATGCCGAAACCGGGCGTCAGGTCCAGCCCTAATAGTTCTGCTCCTAAAGAAAGCAGGCTTAAGGCTGTCCCGATCACAAACATCGTCAGGGGGATGGCACGGAAAGAGTAGGTCTGCGGCTGGGATGTCATTTTGTCCCCTTTGCGCCAGTTGGGGTTTGAGGAAATAGTAACGGGGTGTGGAATTTCGCGGTTATTTTCTCAATGTTCCAGAGGCGCGCATCTGCCTGGCCGGGCCATGGCGCTTGACCAGGATAAAAAAACGCCGCAAAGATGCGGCGTTTTGTGTGTCGGGGCAGCGGGATTCGAACCCACGACCTCTTCAACCCCATTGAAGCACGCTACCAAGCTGCGCTATGCCCCGAACAGCCTTGTATTGTAGCAGAGAGCATAGGGAGGGGCAAATTTCATTGATTGGATTGGGTGGCGGTGGAAACTGGTGTATGGGAAGCCCCCACCTTTCTGCCAGGGGGGAAGGGGCTTTCGGAGAGGGCGCGGCGCGCCGCTCGCCAGCATTAGCCTGGCCCTGGGGTCGAATCAGCAAATTGGGTAGCTGTCTAGTCACTTTCTGTTTATACTTGCGCCTCATGAAAATCATAGATGGTCACCCAATTGAAGGTAAAGCCTGGCGCGTGCTGGTGCTGCTTACACCCGGACAGGATTTGGACATCACCTGGGCTTTGGGTCATCATCTGGGCCGCGTCAATGGCGAGCTTATCACGGCTGTTTTGCTTAAAGAAGCCGCCGAGCCAGTGCTGAGCCGGGCGCGGGAGTCGTTGGGGCAAGCGTCTGCCGCCTGCCAGGGACAGATCACACACCACACGCTGATCATTGAAGCCAGGGACCGCAGCCAGGCGTTAGCCAGACTGGTGCAAGAATCAGATATTGACCTGGTATTGATGCGGGCCGACATTGAAAGCTGGATCAACCTCAACCATCTACCCTGCAACGTGGGGATCGTTCGCGGACAGGCATACAGCCAGGCGGGCGTGGTGACCAATCCCGAAAGCGGCTCACCGGGCCCGGCGCCGCTAAATCGGATTCTGGTGCCGACTGCCGGGGGGCCAAATACGCTGGACGCTTTGCACATCTTGCTGCCGCTGGTCAACCGTACACGGATAACGGCTCTATTCGTGGCTACCCATTACGACGGCGCGCAGGCTGAAGCGATGGGCATGGCGCGGCTGCGGCAGATGCTGCAATTTGCCGACGCCAGCGACCGCATTTCGCCGAAAGTGATTACGGCCAGTTCCACGGTTGGCGGCATTGTGGCGGAAGCCAATAACGATTACGATCTGGTTATCATGGGCGCCAGCCGCGAAAGCTCTATAGATAAAGCCCTCTTCGGCAACGTGGTGGATACGGTGGTGCGCCAGAGCAAGAAGCCGGTGGTCGTCATACGCCAGGGCAGTAAGCGGCTGAATAATTGGGGAAACCGCCTGGCCTGGGGCATACAACGGGTTTTTGCGCGTAAGACGTTGAGCGAACGGGTGCAGATTTACACACGCATCCGGCGCAATGCCCGCCCTGACACGGATTTCTTTACGTTGATCACGCTTAGTGCCGGCATTGCCGCCCTCGGTCTGCTGCTCAACAGCCCCGCTGTGATCATTGGGGCCATGCTGGTAGCCCCCTTGATGTCACCCATTCTGGGTACAGGCATGGCTATTGTCATGGGCGACGCCCGATTTCTGCGCCTATCGGTGGGCGCGGTGC
>JAGVTM010000513.1 GCA_019136785.1 Chloroflexota bacterium
CCCGCCAGATGCTCAAAGGCATTCAGTTCGCCCGTGCCTTCGTGCGCCTGCCCCGTAATCGTCACCGCGCAGGGATTGCCCAAATCGTCAAAGCGCAGCAGCCCCAGACCATACTGGTCATCAAACAGGGAAGTGAAAAACAGCAGCGCCTGCTCATCTTGCACAAAATAGCTGCTGGAAAAACTATTGGGTGGCACCTGCTGCCCTGGCTGCCGCTGCGCCAGCGGCACGCCAAACAACAGCTCTAGCTCCTCTTTCCCGTCCTGCCACAAATAAGCCACGTGGTCGCCGGCGCCATAGGCTTCCAACACAATCGCCTTGCTGTAATCCTCGTTCATGCCGGCAGGAAAGCCGCCATACTTCGTTTCCATCAACTTAACAATCTCCCCCGTCGCCAGGTTGGCCTTGAAAGAAGCAGACAACGGCTGGTCGCGGTATTCCACCCAGAAAATCGCCAGATCATCCTCCACAAACGTCTCAATCAGGTTCGTCTTAAACGGCGCAAAGAAGTTGTCAAAAGCCGGCTCCGGGAACCCGCCCGCCAGCGGCACCAGCATCGGCTGGTAATTCTCGTCCCCGTTGTTATCAATCATCACCAACGCCAGACCCAGCCTGGGAAAGATTTGGAACGATTTCCCGTTCATCAACTCCGGGTTTTGCAGCGCGATGTGCGGCGGCAGCAGCGGCTCAGGCACGCTCCCTCCTTCATCCATCCCATACAGACTCATCTGCCCGCTCAGGTTGCTGATAAAGTACACCCGCTTATCCACCAACTGCGGCGCCAAAAACAAACGGGCCGAAAGCAACGCTTCAATTCGTGTCATCTGTCTTATCTCCTTCAAAAATGTAGGGTGATTTTCCAAAATCGCCCACTAACTCTGTAGGGCAGGTTGCCAACCCGTCCATGCTTCAAAAACAGTCTCACGCGGAGACCACAGAGAAAAAATTCGTTAAATTCGTGCAATTCGTGGCTATTTTCTTTCTCTCGCTAAATCAACGTCGCTTCCGCCGCATTCGCCGGTTCTGCCTCAACCGGTTCTACCCTTTCCTGATCTAGGTGCATGACTGCCTGATTGGCCGCCCCCAACAACCCCAACGCCAGGCACAGCACGCCCCCCGCCAGATACCAGGCGCGCACGCCAATGGCGTCGGCAGTCGGCCCGGCAATGAGCAAACCAATCGGCGTCATGCCGGCAGACAAACTCCCCAACAACGTAAACACCCGCCCCTGTTTCTCCGGCGCTACCACCGTTTGCATGATAGCAATAATTGGCCCGTTCACCATTGCCGCCATCGCCCCCACGCCGAACATAGCCGCAATCGCCAACGGCAGACGGTCAGCCGGCGTCAACCCCACTGCCAGCGTACTCACTCCCAGCAGCGCCAGCCCCGACAGCGCCGTCAGCATCTTGCGCTGGAAACCACCCCAGGCGCTCAACAACAGCCCACCCGTCAGCACGCCCACGCCAAAGGCGGCATTGATCCACCCTAACTGCGTTGCGCCGCCGTCAAAATGAGTCGTAATCAAAATAGGCATCAGGGAAAACGCGGGCGCTAACAGGAAATTGACAGAAACCGTAATGAGCGTCAAAGCGCGCAGCCCCGACCAGTTCCAGACATAGCGCAGCCCTTCCCGCAAATCGCGCCCAATGGCGGCAATGCCCGCCCCGGCCGGGCGAGCCGCCGCATCCGGCTGCGGCACGTGAATAAACAAAAGCGGAATCATGGCGGCTAGAAAGGACACAATGTCTATCGCCAGAATACCCGACATCGGCAGCCAGGCCACCAGCAGCGCCCCCAGCGGCGCAGACACAATGTTAAGACCGCCTTGCAGCATCTGGTTGATGCCGGCAATCCTGGTCAACATCCCCGGCGGCACCATCAACGAGGTAGAAGCCATCATCGCCGGCCCATGGAACGTCCCCCCCAACGAGCGCACAAACAAAATCGCCAGAATCTGCCACACCTGTACCTGCCCGCTGGCAAATAAGACCAGCAGCAAAATCGTGGCCAGGGCTACCAGACTGTCTGCCCCAATCATCACCCAGCGCCGGTTCCAGCGATCTACCAGTGTGCCGGCAATCGGCCCCAAAACCACCCCCGGCAGCAAGCCCACCAGCGACGCCAGCGCCAGCACCGTCGCCGACCCTGTCTCTTTCGTCAGATACCAGATCAGGGCAAACTGCACCAGTTGGCTGCCCAACAACGACACCGCCTGCCCGCTCCACATCACAACAAACGGGCGCAGCGGATATTGCCTCTCCGCTTCCATTCGATTGCCAGCCATTAACAATCCTCCCTCGAAAATAGTTTACCGTAGGGCGGGTTGCCAACCCGCCCATGCTGTCTACAAAACAACTCTGCGAAATCCTGTTTATCCTCATTCATATGGATACGCTCATAGGGCATACGCCCCTATAGCGCAAGTTCTACTCCCCCGCCTCGTCGCGTATCAAATGCACCGGATAAAAGCCTATCGCCAATCCATACGGCTTCAACTCCGCGCCATTTGTCTCCTTCTGGCGCTCATTTTCCTGGCTTGCTTCCCCCATCTCATTTAACAGCGCCGTCAGCCGCCCGGCGTAGCTCTGGAACTGCGCCGGCGTCAGGCTAAAAGTAGCCCGCCCCAACACGCGGTCCAGAACTTCCGCAGTGCGCGCAGGCGTATTCAGGTCAATCAACCCCACCGCCACACTGCGCCGCACCTCTTCCCTGGCGCCATCGAAAATGACCCCCAAAACGTCCCGCACCGTCTGGTCTGTAAACTGCGTCAGCGCAAACAACTGGTCGTCTACGCAAAAATCGCGGGCCACAGCCTGGTACGTCTTCTCAATAATGCCCGACACCACGTTCGTTTCCACCACGCCGATCAGCCCAAACTTTTCCAGTTGGTTGACGTGGTAATACAACTTCGTTGCCGGCATCTCCAGCCGCGCCGCCACCTCTTTAACCGTTTTCGGCTTCAACAAAAGCTGCAACACCTGTGTCCGCAGCGGATCCGCAATCACCTTTAGCGTCTCCAGATCAGAAATCACAAACTCTTCCGCCTGTGTAAAATCCTCAGGCATTGTACACTCCTTAACCATTCAAATATTTTTAAGCGATAAAACATATTCTAACAATAAAATTTATTCTTGTCAATACCTTAATTGCCCAAATCACATACACCCACAACAATACCTGAAAAATTCAATTCTATCATT
>JAGVTM010000602.1 GCA_019136785.1 Chloroflexota bacterium
GGTTGTTGGCGTCCAGCCAGGCTTGTTTTGCCTGCTGCAGGGCTTCATCGCTGGCCGGGAAGTAGCCAACGTCCAGTATTTCTTCATTGACGTACGTCAGATAGAAGTTAATGAATGCAGCTACCTGCGGCTTTGCTTGCATAATATCCGCTGTGCTGTAAATGAACAGGGGGCGGGCCAGAGGATAGGCGCCGCCTTCCACATTGTCGAAGGTGGGGTCTACGCCTTCAATGGACAGGATGGTGAGCAAGTCCTGGTTTTCCTGGTAGTAAGCGTACCCAAAGAAGCCAATGGCATAAGGACTGCCTTCGACGCCTTGCACCAGGACGTTGTCGTCCTCGCTCAACTGCAGGTTGCCGGCAGCCAGGATGGGCGTTTCGTCTTCGGCAAACACGACTTCCACGAAGTAGTCAAACGTGCCGCTGTCGGTGCCTGGGATGAACCGTTGAATGGGTTCATCGGGCCAACCTGGGTCTACGTCTGCCCACGTTTCCGCCGTGGAGAAGATCAAGGCTAACTGCTCCAGGGTGGCTGCCTGGATGAAATCATTCTCTTTGCTAACGACTACCGCCAGGGCATCTGTGCCCACGCGGAACTCGATGGGTTCGCGGTCAATGGCGCGGCAGGATTCTATTTCGCTCTCCTTGATCGCGCGGCTGGCGTTGGCGATGTCCGTCTCGCCGGCGACGCAGAAGCGTTCAATGCCCGCGCCGCTGCCAATGCTGTCAATGGTGATGTTGCCGGCATACCCCTCATCCTGGAACCGTTCAGCCATGCGTTCAGACAGGGGGAAGACGGTGGAGCTACCTGCCGTGATAATGTCCCCGGTTACATCCAGGGGGTCTACTGCCGGCAGCCCTGAACCCGTATCCGCTGGCGTTGCCACGGGAGCCGACGTGGGCGGGAGAGTGGTGGCAGCCGCCGGCGGCTCGGTCTCGCCGCCGCCACAGGCAGCCAGGGTCACAGCCAGCGCCACAAGGGCGACAATCAAAAGAAGTTGGCGTTGCAGAGTATGCATACGAATTTTCTCCTCCATAAAGGATCGAATAGTGGCTGCCTGGCCAGAAAACAGCGTTATTTGCCGGGCAGCGTCTTGCTGATTCATATTAATCAAGCCGTATGCAGTTTACTCTACGCCAGTTAACACCGTTTGAAGCCCCTTTTAACGGAGCGATAAGGCTTTGTAAAGGATTGGTTAAGAGGCGGCGGATTACTCCGCTGCCGGCAAAGAAAAGGAAAAAGTGCTGCCTTTGCCTTCCTTACTTTTGACCCAAATCTCCCCGCCATGCGCCTGCACCAGGTGGCGGGCAATCGCCAGACCCAGGCCCGTGCCGCCGCGACCACGGGCGCGATCAGCCTTGTAGAAACGCTCAAAAATGCGCGGCAGGTCTGTAGCCGGAATGCCGGCGCCTGTGTCGCGCACAGCAACGACCACCATGGGCAAACCGCTCACAAAGGATTTCTGACCATGTGGTCGCTCGCTCTCAGAAACGTCAACGTCAATGTGAATCTTGCCGGCAGGCGGCGTGAATTTGATGGCATTGTGCAGTAAGTTGGTCAGCACCCGCTGGATTCGTTCGGCGTCAACCAGCACAGGCGGCAAATCCGCCGGCAAATCAACCAGCACCGTGACGCCAGCCCGCTCTGCCTGCGACGCCAGGCGGTCTACCACAGGCAGGACAATAGCTTCTACCGGGGTGGCCTGCAGGCGCAGGGGAACTTTACCTGACTCAATGCGGGAAAGTTCCAGCAGCTCTTCGACCATTTGCGTCATGGCATCTACTTCCGTTTCGGCGCGCTGCAAGAAGGCGCGGGCGGTTGGCGGGTCGTCCAGGGCGCTGTCGTGCACGGTTTCCACCAGCACTTTTAAGGAAGCCAACGGCGTGCGCAGTTCGTGGGAAATGTTGCTGACAAAATCTCGCCGCACACTCTGCAGGCGGTGAATTTCGGTTAAGTCCTGGATCAAAACCATATAACCGGGCGTGTTGGCTTCTGCCAGGGGTACAATGTTGACTTGCCAGAATGCCGTCTGTTTCTCGCCATACAGTTCCAGGGCCAGATTTTGTTCCTGTCCGGTGCGGCGGCACTCCTGCCAGGCTTCAATCAGCCGGTGATGGCGCATGACTTCCGCCAGGGATGCGCCAACCACGCCGGGCCGGGCGACGTCCAACAGAGCCAGAGCCGCCGGGTTAATGCGCCGCACGCGCCCATCTTTGTCGGCGATAATGACGCCGCCGCCCATCTTGCCCAGCACGGTGGTTAAGTGTTGTTGTTCCTCAGCCAGGGCGGTGTTCAGGCGGTGTAGATTGTCTACGGCGGCGTTGAAAGCATGGATAAGCTCACCCCATTCATCGCGGCGAGCAGGCAGCAAACGGGCGGCTGCATCCCCGCTGGCGATGCGGCGGGCCACCAGGGTTAACTGGTGGATAGGGCGGAGGAAATAGATAGCCAACTGGCGGCCCAGGTAGAGGGACAGCGGAATTCCAGACAGACCGGCAGCCCACAGCCAGGTTTGCCGGCATCCCATCTCGCCGCCGCAAACGGTTCCCGAGACCCAATAAGCCAACGCCAACAGCAGCAGCCAGATTAAAACCGCGTAGGGCAAAGCCACCCGCCAACGAAGACCGCTTAACATCTGGCGGCTTTACCCTTCAAACCGGTAGCCAATACCTCGCACCGTGACGATGCGGGTGGCGTTGGCCGGGTCTGGTTCAATCTTCTCGCGCAGCCAGCGCACGTGCACGTCTACCGTGCGGCTGCTGCCGTCATACGACCAGCCCCACACTCGCTCCAGAATCAGGTCGCGGGAAAGGGCAATGCCCCGATGCCGCGCCAGGAAGAGCAGAAGTTCATACTCTTTGGGCTTGAAGCGGAGAGGCAGGTCATTGAGCAGCACCTCCCGCCGCGCCTGGTCAATCACCAGGTTTTCAAAGACCAGCCGTTCGGCGTCTTTGCCCAGGGTTTTGCTTTCTTCTTCAACCTCGGCGGCGACTTCCTCGCGCGTCAGGCGTACCCGTCGCAGTTGCGCTTTAATGCGCGCCAGCAGTTCGCGCATACTGAACGGCTTGGTAATGTAATCGTCTGCGCCCATTTCCAGGCCCACCACTTTATCCACTTCGTCGCTGCGCGCCGTCAGCATGAGAATGGGCGTACTCATCTGCTGCCGCAGGCGGCGGCAGACTTCCATGC
>JAGVTM010000097.1 GCA_019136785.1 Chloroflexota bacterium
AATAATGGCTCGCGTGGCCTCAACACTGTTCACCGTCGAAATGTCCGGGGCGATTTCTAAGACCTGGGTGAGCGCCGTCTCTACGTTCGCTCGCGGTTCCAGTTTGAGCAAGAGTTCGTTGGCATTGACCGGGCGGTTTTTAATGTCATTGAAGTAGTTGAGCAGTTGGTCCCGCTGCGTCACCAGGAAACCTGCCTCCAGATTGTCGTAAAGGGTGGGGAAGTAATTGACAATGCCCTTAATCTCAAACTCAACTGGCTCAGAAGCGATGGTGGTACGCACAATGTCGCCAACCTGGACGTCGGTCAGGTCTTGGAAGGCTTGATTGATTAATGCCGGCATAGCCCCCTGCCTCTCTTCCCCGCCAATCAACGAAACCCGCGCCACCACGCCTGGCTCATTGAAAATCAGACGCAACCCCAGACGGCCCGACCCTGAACGCACCTGCGTCAGGCTGTATGCCGTGTAAGAGTCGCCGGAAGCAAACCACACCTGTCGAATATCATCAAAGTTGTTGGCTGTCAACTGCTCGCCGCTGATCCGATCCAATACGGTTAGATCGTCCAGCGCCAGATCCATCGTTGCCCCCAAAAAGCCGCCAAAGTTACCAAACCGGCTCCTGGTGCGGTTGGCAATCCAGAAAGAATGGAGAGAGAGCGGATAAGCCAGATCCAACTGCGTCGGTACGCCGCCGGAGAAATAGCGCCAGCCATCTGGCGGGTAGCCGCCAGTTTCTGCCGGCAGCAATTTAACCTGAATCATCTGTCCAGACACCGTTCGTAAACGAGCTTCTAGGCTAATGCGGTCCAGATTGCTGTCGCCGTTCAAGGCGCTAAAGCCGGTGGCATCGCTTTCCTCTGGCCCAGCCCATACCCAGACGCCCAGTCGCTGCGGTTGTCCAGGCAGCGGCAGCACAGGATGGGGTTGAGGCCCGCCCACAGCCAGCGCATCCAACAGCTGCGGTATCGGCTGCGCCGCAAAATCGGAGCGGAAAGTGCCCAACTCCGCATAAGCCAGCGGATCGACAGCCCACAGGGCAAACCGTCCCAGACCGCGCCCTTGAGCTACCGAGCCGGTGGTGCGCAAAGCGGCGCCGCTGCCCGTCACGCCAGGCATCACTTGCAGCGTTTCCACGGGCAAAGGAAACGAAGATTCCAGACGCAAATCGCTGCCCGTGGCATAGGCAGCGCGCTCCAATTCGCTCAAATCCAGCGTGGCATTGATGCCCGTTGACAACAAGCCTAACGACATAGCCAGCGTCAGCAGCAGCACCAGGCGGGCCACGTGGGTGGGGTTGCGGGAAGTCTGCCACATAGCCAGCGCCGTGGGTAGACCGCGCCCACGCGCCGCCAGCGCCGCGCCCAACCGCAGCGCCAACGGAAATATGCGCAGCAAAATCGTGCCCGTACCTAACAGCAGCGCCAGCGGGGACAGCAGCAGCAGCCAGTCAATTTGCGCGCCGCCGTTGCTGCCCAAAATGCCGCCATACAAACGCAGCCGCCACAGCAGAATCAGGCCGCCCACCAGCAGAAACACGTCCAGATAGAGCCGCTGCCACAACGGCGGGCGGGTGTCGCGGGTGAGCGACTGGGTATGTGTAACGATACTGCGGCGCAGCGCGGGCCCCACGGGCAGCAGCAACCCGCCTAAACAGGCCAGCGTGCCAATGCCGGCAGCCAGCCAGGCTGCCTGACTTAGAGTCAAATTCCAACTGCCCTGACTGACGTCGCGCAGCGGGCCCAACACGCCCAAACCGCGCACCAGGGCCGCCCCCAGCACGGGGCCGCTAAGAAAAGCCACCAGGCTGATCAACAAAGCCTCGCCTGCCTGCACCCGAAAAATCTGGCTGCCCGCCGCGCCGCGGCTGCGCAAAACGGCAAACTCGCGTTCCACCTGTTTGACCGACAGGGCGGCGACCATGATGACGTAATAGAGAGCCAGCAGCACCACTTCCGCCGTCAGCAACAGCAGCGGGGCGCGCACGGCCTGGGACTGCGCCGCAAAGCTGGCTAAGACATCGCTAACCTTCGTGGTGATAACCGGGCGGGTAGGCATCATGTCCAGCAAATCGAAAATGAGGCCATCCAGGCGCGCGCGCAGCAAGGGAATGTCTGTCACAGAGATGGCTGTGGCATCCAGTAAAACGTTCCAATAGAGTTCCACCCGTCCGCCTGTAAAATAGGTTTCGGCGACGGGGAAGAATTGGTTGGCAGGGACAAAAGCGTTAAATTGGGCGCGCCAGCGTTCGTCTGATTGGGTGCGCAGGGGGTTGAGCGAGCCAGACCAATAGGGATCACGGGGGTTTTGCGGGCGGAGGATGCCGGCAATTTCTAACCACAATTCAGGCTCGGCAGCGCTGCGGTTGCGGCTCAAGGGCAGCCGATCCCCCACCTGCAAGTCATAAGCGTTCGCCATCTCTTCGCCAATGGCGACAGCTATCGTCTCCTCCCCCACAAAAGGGTCTTCGGGAAAAACGCCCTCGATCAATTCCGTTTGGGCCGCCAGCACCTCGTCAAAACTGACGTTGACCCTGTCCGTCTCCACTACGGTGTTCTCCACCCAGGGGAACAGCCAGTTGGTGCCTGCCTGGGAAATGACCTGCTGCAAATAAGGGCCAAAACGGCGGGCAAACAGACTATCTACCTGGCTGTTCAGGTCAGCATAGGTGTCGGGCGCGGCGGAAACGGAAAAGGCGGTGACGCGCAAGGCGCGGTTTAGGGAATCCCCGGTCGCCAGGGTGTTGCGCAAGCCGAACTCTACTACCGTGTTGACCAGTAGGGGGCCGCTGGCTAAGAGTCCGGTGGACAACATGACGCCCAGGCTGAGTGTGAGCAAAATCTGCCAGTGGAATACGGCTCGCCGCAAAATGAAACGAAGAAAATTCATAAATCAGAGCAAGAATGAGCAGAGAGACGCTATCGCGCCTCATGTGGACAGCCGCCCAGGGCGTAAGCGGTAGGGTAGCGCGTAAAGAAGACGCGCCACTCATCCTCCTGGAAACGCATCTTCAGTTCGCCCACGTTGCG
Organism: Chloroflexota bacterium; assembly: GCA_019136785.1. Lineage (GTDB taxonomy): Bacteria > Chloroflexota > Anaerolineae > Promineifilales > Promineifilaceae > JAGVTM01. The sequence goes on from JAGVTM010000097.1 coordinate 3,027, forward strand.
CCCATCTTTGATCAGATCAACCCGCACCAGGCCAGGCTGGCTTTGCGGATAGACTTCATATGACAGATCGGCGGCGGCAAACAGTCCGGCGCAACGGGTCAGACCGCCCCACATACGCACCACGGCGCTGCGATGATTGCCGGCATTGGCATAAATGCGAG
>JAGVTM010000342.1 GCA_019136785.1 Chloroflexota bacterium
TCTATTTTGGTTTTGCTATACTTTCTTTGAGGCATATTGGCTGGACTCTTGGTCGGGTTTTAGCCAATATTGCCTCACTTATCGCAAAACAACAAAATTCGTTAGAACTAGAAAGATTTCAGTGGCGTTGCGCGGGATCAGGGTGCGTCCGTTCCCCATCGTGCGGGCTGTGCCCAGGCCATGCCCCCCCGTGCCAAAGGAGAGAGACAGGCTGTCGGCGGTGTGCAGCAGGGGGTGGTGGCAGGTGGCGCAGGAAATATCGCGGTTGCCGCTGAGTTCTTTGTCGAAGAAAAGGGCTTCGCCCAGTTTCACTTTGGCGGCGTCAGGGGTGGGGCCGAGGTCGAGGGGGGAGATGCCGGCATTTGCCAACACCTCCCGCAACTGCGAGTCCAACGTCTCTGGTTCCCATAACGTTCGCCCCACCGTCAAAAGCAGCCAACCGCCGGCGACGAGCAGGGCGCAGGCCAGCACAGCCAGCCAGAGAAAACTTGTAACTTTGCGTACTAATGTCAGATTGCGCTCCATGGACAACCTTCCTGCGAAAATAGTGACCGGCGGCGGAAGACGCTGCGGCGGCGGAAGACGCCGCAGTGGCGAGTGGTCAGTGGTCCGAAAAGACGAAACTCACAAGCCCTAATTATGCCGCAAAAACCTGCAACGCCTAGTCAGAATAGGGTTGTGGAGACGCCGTGCGTTCCCACGCGCGCCGCGCGTTCCCACGCGCGCCACCGCGCCTGGTGAACAAACTCACCTCACCATCATGCTTTTCATAACTATCTTTATCGGCGCAAATCTTTTACAGTGACAGGGAGGCGTGATTCAATGCCGGCATACATAAGGAAGGTGTAAGTTGTTGCTGGAAAGACCCGTTTACATAACAGACAAAGGTCTGCGCGAACTGGAAGACGAGCTGGCGGAACTGCGGGACGTGCGCCGCCCGGAAGTTATCGAACGTCTGCAAGATGCTAAAGTGGGTGGCGATTGGATGGACAGCGCCGAGAATATGCTGATTGAAGAGGAACTGGCTTTCCTTGAAGGTCGCATCCAGGAGCTTACCTACATGCTCGACCACGGGCAGTTGATTGAGCCGGGCAAAGAGGAAGACCGCGTGGAAATGGGTGAAACTGTCGTCATTCAGCCCCCAGATGGCGTCCTGGAAATGTATACCATTGTCGGCGTGGGTGAGGCTGATCCAGGCGCAGGCTTCATCTCCAACGAGTCGCCGCTGGGCCGGGCGCTGCTCAATCACAAAATTGGGGATGAGGTGGTGGTGCAAGCCCCCATGGGCAAACTGCATTATCAAATTGTGGCTCTCAAACCAGGAATATCCCGGCGCAGCGTGTAGGGAGATGCCGGCATCTGACATCCCCCACCGCTAACGTGCCCAAACCCCCATTACACCCCAACCTGGCGGCGCTGCTGGAACTGGGTATCCTGTTCCTGTGGTTTGCGCCGTTGGAGCCTGTCCCAACTGGGCTTCAACCGCCAGGGCGTGGGCTTAAGCCTGGTCTGTGGCCTGATTTTGTTTGCCGGGCGCACCCTGGTCATTCTGGCGGTACGCTGGCCCAGGCCGCCCGTGCCGCTTACCTGGTTGCAGGCGGCGGGCGATATTCTCTACTACTTTGCGGTAGTAGCCGTCGTTGAGGAGTTCATCTTTCGCGGGCTGATCTACCACGCCCTGGACGAGTGGCGCGGCGCGCGTTGGGCCATCTGGGGGTCCACCGCCGGTTTTATCCTGTTCCACATTGGCTGGCACAGCCCGTTGCAGTTGTTGGCGGCGCTGATTATTGGGCTTGTTTTTGCCGGCATTCGCTGGCGCGCCGGCAGCATCCCCGGTCTGATCTTTACGCACGGCTTGATTGACGTGGGCGCGGTCTGGCTGCTGCCCGAACTGCGCCTGGAAGACCTGGGCCGGCCCGACATCACCCACCCCGGCCTTCTGCTTTTGGGGTATGTGTTGATTCTCGGCCTTCCCCTGTACCTCTGGCTGCTGTACCCCCGGCTGCATGTTCGCCGAAAACCATCGTAACTGACGACTTTCCGCTCTGACCCATTGGCAGGCGCTCAGGCGGAAGGAGGAGCCTGGTTCTGGTGAATGTAGCCCATAATCCACAGCCCGGCAATAAAGCACAGACTAAACAGGCTGTAGAACGATAGCTGGATAGCCGCAGCCGAGGAATTGCCAATGGGGTTGTCGGGGTGGAAGAAGCGGGGGACAAACAGGGTGGAAGCCGCCAGCAGCAAAGCCACAAATAGATGCAGGGCGCCTTGAATGCGCGGCTGCCTGATCCAGCCATGCAGCACGCGCACAATCAGGGCCACCGCCAGCAGTTGCAGCATGGCCCGCGTGCGCGGCTCGGACCACAAAATGGCGCCCCAGTTGACAATTTCCGCCCACAGACTGGCAATTACGGCGGCGGCGAAGAAGGCAAAACCCACGCGGCTGACGGTCGTTACCCAGTTTTGCACGCTGGGCGATTCGGTGATGAGGAGGACGAGTCCCAGAATGCCGGCAACCGCCAACTGCGCCATCCCCGTCCATACCAGCGCCACGTGCACGTAAACGATTTTGATACCCGCTCCCAGCGTCTGCTCCAGCGGCGCCAGCCACAACACCAGCGCCATCAGCGCCGCAATGCCGATTAGCACGGGAACGGCTACTTTAGGATAGGGTACGGGTTCTTGGGGGCGAGCGGGTAGTTTCATGAGCGCCGCCACCCCGTCGCCAGCCGTTTCCAGTTGAACGACTCCCCCGACAACAGATTGCCCGACTGGAAAAAGCGCCCTGCCAGCGTCACAAACGCATAAGCCGTCAGCGCCAACCCCACCAGGCTGAGCAAGATTTGCCACAGCGGCACCTCGGCCACGGCAATGCGCGTGACCATGGCGCTGGGGGCGCTCAAGGGGAACAGGCTCAACCCCAGCGCCAGCGCGCCGTGCGGATTGTCCAGAAATTCGGTGGCGAACATCAGCGTGGGCAGCAGAGGCACAATGAGCAGCCACGTGACCTGATTGCCTTCGCGGGCGGTGGGGGCGATAGCGCCTGCTGCCGCCATAATCGAAGCATACGCCAGGTAGCCAAGCAGCAAGAACAGAATCGCCCAGATAAAGAAGCTGAACGGGAAGGTGAAGTTAGCTGCGTTGAGCCAGGTGGCGCTGCGCTGCAGCATAAAGACGCCGCCGCCGAACCAGATAGCCAACTGTAACAGAGCCACCACCGTCAGCCCCAGGATTTTGCCCGTCATCAGTTGGGTCGGTTTCAGGCTGAGCAGCAGCACTTCCACCACGCGGCTTTCTTTTTCCGTGGTGACGCTTTGCAGCATGTAGCCGCTGACCACCAGCAGAATGAAATAGTAGATGTAGGGGATGATGGTCGCCACCAGTTCTGCCTGCGCCCGCTCGCCGCCGCTGACTTCCGCGGGCTGTACGGCGATCTGGTTAACCAGGGCGCCTGGGGTCGGGTTAAACACCGCCACAGCCAGGGCCGGGTCGCCGCTGATGTTGTAATTGAGCAGGTAGGGCAATATCCACTCGTTGTTGCTGCCAAAGGCGACGCTGTTGCTGTCCCCGCCGCGGAACAACTGGAAGTTGGGCGCGGAGATCGTTACGTCTCCGCGGTCTACGTAACCGGCGGGGATGACGACCACTTGTTGCAGCCGTCCCGCGTCCAGGTCGGCGCGGGCAGCGGCGGCGTCTGCGTAAGGCACGAAAATGTCGGGGGGCAGGTCGGGGGGGATGGTTTTGATTATGCCGGCCTCATCTACCAGACCAACGTGCAAAACTTCGGTCGCGGCGCTGGCGTCGCTTTCACTCTCGCTGCTGATGGCGCCGCTTTCCTGCAAAATGTAATAACCGTTGAAGAGGATCAGGAATGCCGGCATCAAGAACGTCATCACCCAGAACGATTTCCGGCGCAGCGTGGTGATGATTTCGTGTTTCAGAACCAGCCAGATGTTTTGCATACGGTTTACCCTCGCAGCGCGGCCATCACGCTTTTGGCATCCAGCGGTTGGCCGTAATGCAGCATACCCGCGCGGAAAATGCGCACAGCAGCGGCAATGGTCAGCACCATGGAGATGGTCAGGATAATCCAGCTTGTTACCAACTGCCAGGCCGGCACCGTGCCCAGACCCCACCGCAGCGAGATAGTCAGGAAGGCGCTGGTGGGAAAGAGCGACAGGAAAATGACGAACGGGCTGTTGGGGTTCTCGAACAGGAGCGGCAGCACAAACAGGGGCACCACAAAAATCAGGTTCAGCAAGCCGGCAATTTGCTGTCCCTGCTGTAGTTCGGTGACGGCGCTGCCAATGGCTATCATGAGAGCGGCGTCCAGCCCGTAGGATGGCAGGAAAAACAAAGTCATGACGCCCAGATAACCCCAGGGAACCTCCGCTGCTTGCAGTTCTGGGACGTAGGGGGCGGCTACCTGGAGGGCAATGATCACGGTCACCACGTAAATAAGAAGCTGCGTCAGGGCTGCCGCCAAC
>JAGVTM010000018.1 GCA_019136785.1 Chloroflexota bacterium
GATAGTGTGCTGCCGCTAACACGGGAAGATGGCGAAGTGTGGGGTAACAGGCATATGAAGCAATATGGTCGCATTGCGGGTTGGGGCAAGTATGTTCCGGCCCATGTGATTACGAATCATCATCTGGAAAAGACGATAGAGACCAGTCACGACTGGATTGTGCAGCGCACGGGCATTCATGCGCGGCATGTGGCCACGGCGGGGGAGACGACGTGCACGATGGCCATGGAAGCCAGCCGGCAGGCGCTGGCGCGCGCCCAGGTGACGCCGGCGGAACTGGATATGATTATTGTGGCGACTTCGACGCCTGATCATCTGATTCCGGCTTTGTCCAGCGAGGTGCAACATGCGTTGGGGGCGGTGGATGTGCCGGCATTTCAAATCGGCGCCGGCTGCGCGGGGTTCATTTATGCCCTGAGTACCGCTTACCAGTTCATCCACAGCGGTGCCTGCCAGAACATCCTGGTGGTGGGGGCGGAACTGCTCAGCCGCCAGTTGGACTGGCGCGACCGCAGCACCTGTATCTTGTTTGGCGACGCCGCCGCGGCCATGGTGGTGCAAGCCACCGACCAGCCTTGCGGCTTAAAAAGTTTTGTACTGGGGTCGGACGGCGGGCAGGGACATCATTTGCTCGTGCCGGCAGGCGGCTCCGCCGAACCGTTCGGCCCAGACACCTACACCAACGGGCGACAGTTCGTGCAGATGAACGGGCGCGAAGTGTTTAAGTTTGCCACGCGCGTCATTGGCCAAAGCTGCCGCGAAGCTGTCACCAGAGCCAATCTGACGCTGGACGACATAGATTGGATCATTCCGCATCAAGCCAATTTACGCATCATTGAAGCGGGGGCGCGCCAGTTAGGGCTGCCGCTGACACGTTTCATTGTAAATATCCAGGAGTACGCCAACACCGCCGCCGCTTCCGTGCCTCTGGCGCTGATTGAAGCGTTGGAGAGCGACCAGGTACAGCCCACGGACACCCTGTTGCTGGTGGCATTTGGCGCGGGGCTTTCCTGGGGGGCGGCGGTGCTGCAAATGTGGCCCCTCTGAAAACAGTCTCACGCGGAGACGCGGAGGGCGCGGAGAAAAAACATTTCACCGCAAAGACGCGAAGAACGCCAAGAAAACGAGAGCATGAAAGTATTGCTGCATAGTATCGGCTGCCGCCTTAACCAGAGTGAAATCGAAACGATGGCCCGCCAACTGTTGGCGGCGGGTCATGAGATTGTGACAGAGGCGGCGGCGGCGGATAAGGTGATTGTGAATACGTGCGCGGTGACGGCGGAAGCGGCACGGGACGCGCGCAACCTGACGCGCCGTTTTCATCGCCAAAATGGGGCGGCGGAAATTGTGTTGACGGGCTGCTATGCTACCATCGCGCCGCAAGAGTTGGCACAGGTAAAAGGGGCGGGCCGAATTGTGGCTAACCAGGACAAAGAGCGGCTGGTGCAAATGCTGATTCCCCAGGCGTCCACGGCGCAGCCCCTCTTTGAGCAGGAGCCAGTATTGCGTGAGTTTTTGGCGGGGAATGCCGGCAGCACCCGCGCTTTCATTAAGGTACAGGACGGCTGCGACAACCATTGCACCTTTTGCATCACCACCGTCGCCCGCGGCGCGGGCCAGAGCCGCCACCTGGGGGACGTGGTCGCCGAAATTCAGGCGCGCTGCGCCGCCGGCTATCAGGAAGTAGTGCTGACAGGAGTACATTTGGGCAGCTATGGGCAGGACATGGGGCAAAAAATGGGGCTGCGCGACCTGGTGCAGGCTATTTTGCGACACACCGACATACCTCGTTTACGCCTCTCCTCCCTGGAGCCGTGGGACATCACGCCTGACTTTTTCGCGCTGTGGCAAAATGCGCGGCTGCTGCCCCATTTGCACTTGCCGCTGCAATCGGGCAGCGACAGCGTGCTGCGGCGGATGGCGCGACGCACGCGCCGCGCCGCTTTTCGGACGCTGGCGGCGGCAGCGCGGGCGGCTATTCCTCATCTTAGCCTGACTACAGACATCATTGTGGGCTTCCCCGGCGAAACGGAAGCGGAGTTTCAGCAAAGTGTGGACTTTGTGCGGGAGATGGGTTTTGCCCGCCTGCACGTTTTCAACTACAGCCAGCGCCCTGGCACGGCAGCGGCGACGATGCCGCATCAAGTGCCGCTGGAAACGCGCAAGGAACGCAGCCGGCGCATGATTGAACTGGGCGAACACCTCAGCCTGGCGTTCCACGAACAATATGTGGGCGTCACTGCGCCTGTGTTGTGGGAAACGGCGGTGGGAGCGGACGACGCCGGGCTGCGTTGGGTGGGGTATACGGACAACTATATTCGGGTGCAAGCCAGCGGGCCAGAGGGATTGTTTAATCGCATCACGCCCGTGCAGCTTACCGCAGCCCAGGCCAATGGCATGATGGGTCAGTTAGGGGGATGGGACGCTGATGACGCAAGATAATGCGCAGATAAACGCAGACTATATCCAGAAAATCAGCGGACTATCAGCGTCATCTGCGTCCTAACCTTATAGGAACACCCGACTATAAGTTTTTTCTCATGCAGGTTGACAGTCCTCCACAGTTATGCCATAATCCCGACCATTATTCACAATTGATTGACAGGATGGCCTGAATTCAGGTTAATCTGTCCGCCATCTTATAAAAAAGAGGAGGTGGTGTGCATGTGTAGTTACTTAACTAAACATGCCGTGGCGCTATCTCCTCTGATGAGCAAATAGCGCCACGGCAAAACGCAAAAGCCGCTTGAAAGGTCTCTCCGGGGATTTTGGCAAGCGGCTTTTGTGTTGTTTGACGGTTCAGGCGCGCGCAATTTGAAGGACTTTGCCTCTTTGAACGGCGGCTGAAACCGATGTAAGAGAAACCCCCAACCCCCTTCTCCCCAGGGGGAAGGGGGCTTTCGGAGAAGGCGGTAATTAGTGCGGCGTGCTTCGCGGCTATTATTGCCGGCATTCCCGCCCCGTTGCATAATAGCCACTCGTAGGCTGGGGCGCGTTGTATGACCGCCCACGATTTAGAAACCACAAAGGAATTGTTCTCATGAATTCAACCGGATTAAAAGCGGGCTTGATTGCGCTGATGGCTGTCCTCATTCTCGTCCTGGGGGTAAGCGCGTGGCTGCTGCTGCAAGAAAGCCGCGGCGGCAGCGAACCAGCCGCCACGCCCAT
>JAGVTM010000325.1 GCA_019136785.1 Chloroflexota bacterium
CCCTTGGGCCGGGCAAGCGCCGTTTGCTGGTTTTGCCGGCACTCCACCCACCCCATAACCGAGATTCACGCCGCCTTCTTGTATGTGGAGCCTGTATCGAATATCATTAAAAAACTGAAATACGAGGGCGCTTTCGCATTGGCCTCACCTCTGGTAGAATTGATGGTGAGTCGGCCGGTGCCCTGGCAGAATCCTGTGGATCTGCTTGTGCCAGTGCCTCTGCACCCTAAGCGCCAGCGCGAAAGAGGATATAATCAATCTGCATTGCTGGCCAGGGAGTTGAGTCGTCGTTGGCAGTTATCAATAGAGGAGCGGGCCTTGCAGCGCATTCGCTATACCACTCCCCAGGTAGGCTTAACCGCCGCCCAACGGCGCGTCAACGTTGTTGGCGCGTTTCAAGCTGCCCCCGAACAAATACAGCGCCGGCATATTTTGCTCATTGACGATGTGTACACCACAGGAGCGACTCTGTCTGCCGCCGCCGCTGCCTTACACGCGGCAGGCGCCAGCTCTATAGCCGCCTATTGTGCCGCCCGTACCCATTAACCTGACTTCTGACCACCAACCACTGTCCACTATTTCACAGGAGACAAAGATGGAACTTGCAATCTTTACCCACCACATGGAGTTGACCCCTCGACTCGAGAACTACGTCGCCAAGAAGACGGAGCGGTTAGATCGCTACATGCCTAACCTCAGCGAAATTCGCGTAGACCTGACGGAACAGAACGCGCGCAGCGCCCTGGAACGCCAGATTGCCCAGATTACCATTCGGGACAATCGCGGCACCATCCTCCGCGCCGAAGAGCGCAGCAACGACATGTTCGCCTCTATTGACGCCGTCATTGACAAGATCTACCGCCAGATCAGCCGTTATCGCGGCAAACAGCGCCGTAACCGGCGCGCCGTGGGCGAAGTGGAATATCTTGGCGAACCCCTGCCTGTGGAAGATGAGGGAGCTGAAGAAGAAGGCTGGAAAATCGTGCGCAACAAACGCTTCTCGCTGATGCCCATGTCCTCCCAGGAAGCGATTGATCAGATGCTCTTACTCGGCCATGATTTCTTCGTTTTCTTTAACGCCGACGCGGGCGCCATCAATGTGGTTTACAAGCGGCGCGACGGGAACTTTGGCTTGTTGCAGCCAGAAATGGGTTAATTGGGTAGGCTCATTATGCCAGGGCAGTCGCGCCCCCATGCGCGATTGCCCTTTTTTGTTTTTGGCGGTGGGCAGGGTGAAGAGGTAACATCCCAGTAAATCGTGGTGATCTCTTTAACCGCCTCAGCCCCGCAAAGCGAGCGCTTCGGCGAGCAGCCCCGCATCGTCTGGCGGTATCGGCGACGGGCAATTTTGGGCGCAGACGCGCCCAAAATTGCCCATAAAAATGGGTGTCAGCCCCCGCCTACGGCGGGGCTGCCGCCGCAGGTGGGGTTGCCGCCCACCACGATTAAGTGCAGCGCTACCGACGCTTTAGCCGGCAAATAAGTTTCCGGAGTAAAGGCTTTAGCCGGCAAGTAAGTTTCCGGAGTAGAGGCTTTAGCCGGCAACGTTACCATCTGAAGCCGCCACTCCGAAATGGGAAGTAATTTTTAGAGAATACATAAGGATACGAGATTGGTAACGGCAGTCGTTATGGTAGGGGAGGCGGGCGCGGGCAGCACGCCCGTAGATTGGGTGCAGGCGGCGCGGCAGGCGGCTGCCCGTGACCTGGTTGCCCAACTACAGCAGCAGCCCCTGGTGGAGCGGATTATCCTGGTATCTCCCCAGGCGGCGCAGTTGGCTCCGGCGGGCGTTATTCCCGTCATCTCGGCTGGAGGGCCCATTCACGTAGGCGAACACCTTGCCCGTCTGGCGACGTCCTATCAGATCGAACGCCTGTTGTACTTTGGCGGCGGGTCCGCACCGCTGCTTGGCGATGCCGCGCTGACGCAGCAGGTAGAGCAGCTTGCCGCCGCTTCTCAATTGATCATTACCAACAATCAGTTTGCCAGCGATTGGGCCGGCATTGTCCCCGCATCCACCCTCTCGCACCACATCCCGCGTTTGCCCCGTGACAACACGCTGGGCTGGGTTCTGTCCGCCGAGGCGGGCCTGCCTGTGGCGGTTATGCCCGTCAGCGCCGCCAGCCGCCTGGATATAGATACCCCCACCGACCTGCTCACCCTACGCCTCTACCCGCACACCCGTCCCCACCTGCGTCGCTGCCTGGCCCGGCTGCCCCTGGACACGGGCCCTCTGGAACAAGCTGTCGCCATTCTGGGCACGCCTGCCCAACGGGTGTTCATTGCCGGCAGAATCGGGCCCGAAGTCTGGCAAAACCTCAACCGCGTCAGCCGCTGCTGGCTGCGCGTGCTGGCTGAAGAGCGGGGTATGACCTCCAGCGGTCGCGCCACCCGCGGCGAAGTTTATTCGCTGCTGGCTGAACATTTAGCCCTGACTGGCGCCGAATCCTTCTTTGCGCGTCTCTCTTCCTGGGCTGATCTGGCATTTATTGACAGCCGCGTTTTGTGGACCAGCCTGGGCTACGATCCCCCTGCCGCCGACCGCTTTGCTTCTGACCTGGGTTTGCTGGATCAGATTGGACATCCTTATGTGGCGCAGTTGACGCGGGCGGCGCAAAATGCCGGCATCCCCGTCATCCTCGGCGGTCACTCCCTCATGGCGGGTGACATGCTTGCTCTCTGTGACCTCGTCGCCGCTCAACATCCGTTATAAATGCCACACATTCTGTTTGTTTGCACCGCCAATATTTGCCGCTCCCCCGTCGCCGAAGCGCTCCTGCGCCAGCAGTTGGCTGCCCGCCCCGACCTGGACGATAGCTGGACCGTCAGTTCAGCCGGCGCCTGGGCGCTCGTAAACCATCCGCCAGCCTTCCTCAGCCAGCAGCTTTTACTGGCGCGGGGCCTGGACATCAGCCAGAAACGCGCCCAAATGGTCACCCGCCGCCTGCTGCAAGAAGCTGACCTGGTGCTGTGCATGGAAAAAGGGCACGTCGAAGCCCTGCGCCTGGAATTCCCCGAAAGCGCCGGCAAAACCTTTCTTTTGTCAGAAATGATAGGATTACGCTACAGTATCCCCGACCCGTATGGCGGGCCTCCTGCCGGCTATCAAGCCATGGTAGACGAACTAGACCGCCTGATCACTGCCGGACTCCCCCACAT
>JAGVTM010000227.1 GCA_019136785.1 Chloroflexota bacterium
CGTTTCAATAATATGACGGGCTAATGTGGGAGAGAGAGCAGTTTCATTCATAGGCGTTTATAACGGGTCGAATGTCAGGTCGCCATAGTAGTCGCCGTCCATCTCATGGGTGGGCAGCCAGATGCTGCGGTTGGTTTGCTCCGCCTGGCTTTTGGTGGCGACGCCTAAGCGCAGTTCGCGTTCTTCGCCGCCAACGATGAAGTTGGCGCGGCCCGAGTCGCGCAGCAGTACCAGGTCACGCACGAACAGTTCCCGTTCGTAATCCTTGAAGGTGGCGCGGGCGGGCGTGTTCCAGAAGCGACCGCTCTGGCGGTTGAGGACAAGTTGGGCGTACAATTCTACGATATTGATGCGCCCCTTGCTGGGGCGACGCGACTTTTTGCTAAGGCAATCTTCCCATGTCTTATAGAGTTCTGCCAGGAAAGCGTCTGTATCCAGGGTGCGGTTCGTGATGCGTCTGGTTTGCTGGTCGTAAGCTCGCAAAATCCCTTTGAGGGAGAGGGGGATGGGGCGGGTGAGGGGTTCCTTGCCGTAGAACCATTGCCCCTTGCGGGCGGCGATGTCTATCTGAAAGATGAACAGCCCAATAGCCAGCGTGGGCGGGCGACCCTTGACAGTTTCGCCGCGGGCCAGGAAAGCTTCGCGCAGGTCATGGGCAAAGTCGTAGGCCAGATTGTCCAATGCCGTCTGTGTGGCGGCGGCAAAGGCGGCGACAGCGGCGTTCACCGTTTCGCTGTTGATGGCAGCGGCGGCTGTTTCCAGTTTTAGCAAAGCTTTGTGCATGGGTAAAGCGTCGGCTCCGTCTTCGCCAGCCAGGTTGGCGGCTGTTTTTAGGGCAGCGGTGATGCCTTTGAGGGCTTTGAGTTGGGGGTCCAGCTCGTTTTGAGCGGCTTGAATCAGTTGTGACAGTTGTTCCATGATTTCCTCTTGATTTGTTATTAGCTAGAGGCTGATTGTAAAGGGGAAAGTCATCCTTCGCAAGAGTTTGTTGCCGTTTCTATCTGTAGGATATTCGTCATTGCCCTGCAACTTTGTTAAACTAACCTGGAATGTTTGTATTTTGCTGCCGGCATTCACCCAAACCAACATGATCACGGGTTTCCCCCCGGTGCTTCCCAATGACTTGACAAGCGACCCTTCTCTCGCACATTTACCTGGCGGCCCGTTCCGGATAGTTCCTCTGACAACTGTCCACTGACCACTCGCCACTGTTCACTGTTTTCAAAGGAGATCTTTATGGACAAAGCCACTCAACTTGAATGGTATCGGCAAATGGTGCTCATTCGCCGTTTTGAACAAAAGTGCGCTGAACTCTACCAGTTGGGCAAGATCGGCGGTTTCTTGCACCTGTACATTGGGCAGGAGGCTGTGGCGGTTGGTTCGATAGCTGCCCGCCAGGAAAACGACCACGTCATCACCGCCTACCGCGACCACGGACACGCCCTGGCAGTGGGTTCGCCTACGGATAAAGTGATGGCTGAGTTGTTGGGCAAAGCCACGGGCGTGAGCAAAGGCAAAGGCGGTTCCATGCACCTGGCAGACGTGGGTCGCCGCTACTGGGGCGGTTATGCCGTCGTCGGCGGGCATGTGCCGTTGGGAGTGGGCATTGCCCTGGCAGAGCAGTATAAGGGGACCGATGCGGCGGTGTTGGTCTATATGGGGGATGGCTCGACGAACATTGGCTACTTCCATGAGTCGCTGAACCTGGCGGGGGTGTGGGATTTGCCTGTGGTCTTTATCGTGGAGAATAACCAATATGGCATGGGCACGGCGGTGGCGCTGGCCTCGGCGGCGCCAGATATGGTGACGCGGGGGGCGGCTTATGGCATGCCGGCAGAACAAGTCAACGGCATGAACATTTTCGACGTTTACCAGGCCACGTCCAAAGCGCTGGACAGCGTGCGCGCTGGCAAGGGGCCGTACTTCCTGGAACTGGTTACCTATCGCTTTGAAGGGCACAGCATGGGCGACCCGCTGCGCTATCGCACGAAGGACGAAGTGGAAAAATGGCGCGAGGATGATCCCATTGGCATCCTGGAACGTCATTTGCAGCAAGAAGGGTTAGCCAGCCGTGAAGAACTGGAAGCCGTTGACAAAATGGTTGAGGCTGAAATCGAAGAGAGCGTCCGGTTTGCAGAGGAATCTCCCTTCCCTGCCCCCGAACAACTCTTTGCTGACATTTACGTGGACGCTTAACAGAGAGGAAGCAAACAATGGCACGCATTACAATGAGACAGGCAATTACCGACGCCTTGCGGGAAGAGATGCTGCGTGATGAAAACGTCTTCATCATGGGCGAAGAAGTGGGCGTGTGGGGCGGCACCTATGCGGTGACGCGGGGTTTCTACGATGAATTTGGCCCGCGGCGGGTGCGCGATACCCCCATTTCGGAAATGGTCATCGGCGGAGCGGCGGCGGGCGCGGCTATGAACGGGCTGCGCCCGGTAGCTGAGTTCATGACCATCAACTTCGCCTTTGTGGCATTTGACGCCATTATCAACCATGCGGCGAAGGTGCACTATATGTTTGGCGGGCAGATGAAATGCCCGGTGGTTTTCCGCGCCCCTGGCGGCGGCGGGCGGCAGTTGGGCGCCACCCACAGCCACACGCCAGACGTGATTTTCGCCCATTTTCCAGGGTTGAAAGTGGTGTCGCCAGCGACGGCGTATGATGCCAAAGGGCTGCTGAAGGCGGCGATTCGCACGGATGATCCGGTGTTGTTTATTGAGCACCACACGCTGTATCAAATTCGAGACGAAGTGCCTGAAGGGGATTATGTGGTGCCGATTGGGGTTTCGGACGTGAAACGTGCCGGCACAGACGTGACCATCGTCGCCTATGCCCAGGGGTTGCAGGTAGCCCTGGAGGCAGCCAACAAACTGGCTAAAGAGGGCATTGAAGCGGAAGTGGTAGACCTGCGCACGCTGCGCCCGCTGGACATGGGGCCCGTGTTGAAATCATTCAAAAAGACGTTTCGCGCCGTGGTGGTGGAAGAGGGCTATCGCTCCTATGGCATTGGCGCGGAGATTGTGGCCCGTATCCAGGAAGAAGGGTTCGATTATCTGGACGCACCCATCAAACGGGTGGCGCAGTTGGAAGCTCCCTTGCCTTATTCGCGCGAACTGGAACAATCAGCCTTGATCAATGCGGATC
>JAGVTM010000283.1 GCA_019136785.1 Chloroflexota bacterium
TGTTCTATGCCGGCATCTTTCGACCACAAACAAATCATCACCGAGAACCGTCTGCGCGGCATGTGGCGGCTGCTGACAGGCTTCCGCTGGCTGTACATCGGCGCCACCGTGACCGTGGGCCTGGCGGCTATGGCGCGCACGGCTTTCTATTACCTGATTCGCACCTTTACCGACAGCGTTTTGGGTCAGCCGGACATGCGCGGGATGCTGCCTCTGGTAGCCCTGGGCTTTGTGGCTCTGGCGGTGTTCCAGGGCGTGTTCACCTATCTCAGCGGGCGCTGGTCTGCCGCCGCCGCCGAAGGCATCACCCGCCGCCTGCGCGACTACCTGTACGACCACATCCAGCGCCTGCCCTTTAGCTACCACGACCACACCGCCGCGGGCGAACTGATCCAGCGCGCCACGTCCGACGTAGACGCCGTGCGCCGCTTTTACCAGGATCAGGCTATTGGCGTGGGGCGCATCAGCCTGCTTTTTCTGGTCAACTTTATCGCTCTGCTCACCCTGAACACGCGGCTGGCGCTGATCTCCGTCATCCTCATCCCCATTGTGTTGGGCACGTCTATCCTGTTCTTCCGCAAACTGTCCGCTTTGTATGAAGCGTTTCAGGAACAGGAAGCAAAGCTGTCCACCACCTTACAAGAAAACCTGAGCGGCATTCGCGTGGTGCGCGCTTTTGCGCGGCAGCAGTATGAACAGGACAAGTTTGAAGCGGATAACTGGGAGCGGTTCCGCCGCGGGCGCAGCCTGCTGCTGATGCACGCCGCCTTCTGGCCCTCGACAGATTTGCTGGTGGGGGCGCAGTTGTTAATTGGCTATTATGCCGGGGCGCGGCTGGCAATTGCCGGCACAATCACCGTCGGCACCTTCCTGGCTTACCTGGGCATTTTGGGCTGGATCATCTGGCCCATGCGCCACCTGGGCCGCCTGATCGTAGACCTCTCCACAGGCGTCGTCTCCTTTGGGCGCGTCACAGACATCATCCGCGCCGAACGAGAACCCGTAGATGTCGGGTCATACCAGCCAGATGGGCCCGTGCGCGGCGACATCATATTTAACGAAGTGGGCTTCAGCTACGGCGCAGATGACAGCCGTGTATTGCAAGCCATCACCTTCCACGCCGCTCCTGGGCAGGTGATCGCCCTGATCGGTTCCACCGGTTCGGGCAAGACTTCCCTGGTTAACCTGCTGCCCCGCTTCTACGATTACACAGCGGGCCATATCACCCTGGATGGCGTCGAACTGCGCGACTACCCCGCCCACTACCTGCGGCGGCAAATCGGCATCGTGCAGCAAGAACCTTTCCTGTTCTCGCGCACTATCCGCGAAAACATCACCTATGGCGTAGATCGCCCCGTCGCCGAGGCCGAAGTCATCGCCGCCGCCCAGGCTGCCGCCATTCACGACGTGATCCTGACCTTTCCCGGCGGCTATAACACCCTGGTGGGCGAACGCGGCGTCACCCTCTCCGGCGGGCAGAAACAGCGCGTCACCCTGGCGCGCACGCTGCTGAAAGACCCGCGCATTCTCATCCTGGATGACGCTACCTCCTCTGTGGATACAGAAACGGAAGCCGCCATCCGCGACGCCCTGACGCTGCTGCTGCCCGGTCGCACCACGTTTATCATTGCCCATCGCATTCAAACCGTTATGAACGCCGACCTGATCCTGGTGATGGATCAGGGCCGCATCGTGCAGTTTGGTCAGCACGAGGATTTGTTGGCGGAAGAAGGGCCTTATCGAGAGATATTCGAGCTGCAATCGCGCATTGAGGACGAACTGCAGGCTGATCTGGCCGGTTCTTTGGAAAAGAGTGGTCAGTGGTGAGTGATAGTGGTCAGTGGAGTCACTTCCACACTGCCCACAAAACCAATCTGCGGAAATCTGTGAAATCTGCATAATCTGTGATTCTATCAGGTGATCTATGTCCGACGCCTATTTTGAAGAAGAAGAATTCGAAACCCAGTTCAACGGGCGCACGGTGCTGCGCATCCTGGCGCAGGCGCGACCGCACTGGCGCTGGCTGGCAGGTTTCCTGATCGCCATCTCCCTGGCTTCGCTGATTGACTCTTACTTCACCTATTTGAGCAAGTTAATCATTGACGAAGGGATTGTGGTAGGCGACCAGCCCCGCCTGATTCGCCTGCTGACGGTGTATGGCGGGGCCATGGTAGTACAGGCGGCTATCGTATTCATCTTCATTTACCTGGCGGGCGTGCTGGGCGAACGCATTCGCTACGAACTGCGGCGCAAGATGTTTAACCATCTGCAAACGCTTTCCTTTTCCTATTTTGATCGCACGCCTGTAGGCTGGATTATGTCCCGCGTCACCTCCGACACGGAGCGCATTGCCGAACTGGTTACCTGGGGGCTGCTGGACGTGACCTGGGGCATCATGAGCATCAGCACGGCGGCCGCCTTCATGCTGTTCATCAACTGGCGCATGGCGCTGGTGGCTTTGATTTGCGTGCCTATCCTGGTGGTGGTGGCGGCAGAGTTCAAGCGGAAGATATTGAAGGAATATCGCCTGGTGCGCAAAGTCAACTCCAAAATTACGGGCGCGTTCAACGAAAATATCACAGGCGTGCGCGTCACCAAGTCGCTGGCGCGAGAAGAAGGGGATTTGCGCGAGTTTCAGGTTTTAACGGGCGATATGTATCAGGCGTCCTTCCGCGCCGCCTGGCTGTCGGCGCTGTTCTTGCCGGTGGTGCAGTTGATCACGGCGGCGGGCGTGGGCGCGGTGGTGTGGTATGGCGGCGGGCTGGCGCTGACCGGCTCCATGACGATAGGCGACATTCAGGCGTTTATCAGCTACATCACCTTCATGCTCTGGCCCGTGCAGGAAATGGCGCGCGTCTATGCGCAGATGCAGCAATCTATCGCTTCGGCGGAACGCGCCTTTTCGCTGTTGGACGCCGTGCCGGAGGTGCGCGACAAGGCGAATGCGCGGCAGGCGGCGCAGTTAGCCGGGGATATTCGCTTTGAGAACGTGGGGTTCCAGTATGAGGCGGGTAAGGTAGTGCTGGCTGATTTTAGCTTACACATCAGGCAGGGGGAAACCATTGCCCTGGTGGGGCCCACGGGCGGCGGCAAGTCTACGATTGTGAATCTGCTGGCCCGTTTTTATGAGCCGACATCGGGGCGCATTTTCAT
>JAGVTM010000178.1 GCA_019136785.1 Chloroflexota bacterium
AGTTGTGGCAGGCGCGGCGCGCTGACCCGGCTGCCGCTCCCTGGGATGCAGCCCGCTATGCGGTACAGGTGGCATCCTACGCCGTGACGCAGCCCGACCTGACCGCCAAAGCCCGGCTCATCGCCCACCTGGCGGCATTCTCTTCCAGTCCGGGTAGTTTTGGCGCATATGCGCCAAAACTACCCACAAGATAGGTGGTTAGCTCTTGAGACTGTTGCAGACCTTATGACAAAAATATACGCATTTGCCAATCAAAAAGGAGGGGTCGGCAAGACCACCAGCGTGATCAACCTGGGCGCCTACCTGGCTGCCAGCGGTCGTAAGGTCCTGGTGGTAGATATGGACCCCCAGGCCAATGCCACCTCTGGATTCGGCTTTCGCAAAGACGACATTCGCATTTCCACTTATAACCTCCTGCTGGAACAGGTGACGGCTAACATGGTTATGGTTACCTATGAAGCGTGGGGATTGACGCTGCTGCCGGCAAACCCCGCCCTGGCTGGCGCAGAAGTAGAACTCGTCAACGTTATTGCCCGCGAATACCGGCTGAAGGCGGCCCTGGAATCGGTGGCAAATGACTTCGACTACGTATTAATTGACTGTCCCCCCAGCCTGGGCTTACTAACCCTTAACGCCCTGACAGCCGCCCGCGATGGCGTTCTGATTCCGGTGCAGTGCGAATACCTGGCTCTGGAAGGGTTATCGCAGTTGGTGCAAACCATCCAACTAGTAGCCCGCCATTTGAATGCCGGGCTGCGTGTGCGCGGCGTCATCCTGACCATGTATGACGCCCGCACCAACCTGAGCCGCCAGGTGGTAGAAGAAGTGCGCGCCCATTTTCCGGGACAGGTCTTCCGCGCCATCATTCCGCGCAACGTCCGTCTCAGCGAGGCGCCCAGCTTTGGCCAGCCCATTAACCAGTACGCGCCAACTTCCCCCGGTGGGTTGGCTTACCAACTGCTGGCAGCGGAGTTAATTAAGAATGATAACGCCAAAGCGAATGGTAGCGGGCAGAAAGGGTAAGCTGGAGCGATTATGACAAAACGAAAGGCGTTGGGACGCGGTTTAGAGGCGCTTATTCCCACATATGACGGGGATACTGATTTTAACTCTGGTATTCTGATGGTTGCCATTGATGCCATCCGCCCCAACCCGCACCAACCGCGCACCGAATTTGACGCCGAAGCCCTGCAGGAACTGGCTGACTCTATTCGGGAACATGGCCTGATTCAGCCCCTCATTGTCAGCCAGGAGGGACCCCAACAATATACTTTGATCGCGGGCGAGCGGCGCTGGCGCGCCTGTCGCCTGGCGGCCGTCCAGCGTGTGCCTGTGGTGGTTAAGGATGTCTCGCCCCAGGCGCGCCTGGAACTGGCTCTGGTAGAAAATATTCAGCGCGCAGACCTGAACCCCATTGAAGAGGCTATGGCCTATAACCAACTGCTGGAAGAGTTTGCCTTGACGCAGGCAGAAGCGGCGCAGCGGGTGGGCAAGAGCCGTTCAGAAGTAGCCAACAAGGTTGGATTGTTGAAGCTGCCAGAGGAAGTCCAGACCGCTGTGAGCAGCGGTCAAATTAGCTATGGACACGCCCGCACCCTGATTACGCTGCCCACCCCCGCCGCCCAACTCAGCCTGATGCGCCTGATCATCAAACACGACTACAGCGTGCGCCAGGCGGAAACGATTGCCCGTAAGATTAAGTCCGGGGAGAAGCCGCCGCCCAGACCAGTTCCTGTGCTGCCGCCCGAATTGAGCGCCCTGGAAACCGCGTTCCGCGATTCGCTGGGCACGCGCGTCAGCATCCAAAAGAATAAGAAAGGCGCGGGCAAGGTGGTCATTCACTTCTATTCCGACGAAGAATTGCACTCAATTTACGAGGCCATTGTCAAGGATCAGTAGAGAGGCAGGAAGATGTTAGCCGATCTGGTGCTTACCAACGGTCGCATTTATACCCTGGAGACGCGCCCCCGCGCGGGGGCGCAGCAGCCCTGGGTGACAGCCGTGGCGGTCGCCAATGGGCAGATTCTGGCAGTGGGCGCGGATGACGCCATGAAGGCGCTATTGGCTCCTGGCGGCGAATGGATTGATCTGCGTGGACGCGGCGTGACGCCCGGTCTGGTGGACGCGCATGTGCACTTTCAATGGTACAGCCTCAGTCTGCGGCATATTGATCTGTTTGAGGTTCCTACTCTGGCAGAAGCGGTGCAGCGGGTGGCAGCCGGGGCAGAACGAGCGCAGGCGGGCGACTGGTTGCGCGGGCGCGGCTGGACGCAGGAGTTGTGGGCAGACCGCCGCTTCCCCACGGCTGCCGACCTGGATACGGTAACGGGCGACAGACCCGCCATCTTCAATCACAAGAGTGGCCATGCGGCCTGGGTTAATAGTCGCGCGCTGCAAATTGCCGGCATTACCGCCCACACCCCCGATCCCCCCGGCGGTCATATACAGCGAGATGAAGCCGGGCGGCCCACCGGTATCTTGTTTGAAGAGGCTATGGAACTGGCGGCCCGCTGTGTGCCGCCGCCCACGGCTGTCGAAGTGGCGGACGCCATGCGCCAGGCTCAAGCCAACTGCTGGCGCGCCGGTCTGGTGGGGCTGCACGACTTTGATGGCAGCACCTGCTTCCAGGCGCTGCAAATGCTGCGCCAAAACGACGAACTTGGATTGCGCATAGTCAAGAACATACCCGCCCGTTATGTTGAACAGGCCACTGCCGTCGGACTGCGCTCTGGCTTTGGCGACGATTGGCTGCGTGTGGGCGGCGTCAAGATTTTTGCCGACGGCGCGTTGGGGCCGCGCACCGCCCTCATGGTAGACCCCTACGTGGGCGAGCCGGATAATCGCGGCATTGCCGTGACCGATAAAGAAGAGATGCTGCAAATTGCCAGCCAGGCCAGCGCCAGCGGTCTGAGCGTCACGGTACACGCCATTGGCGACAAAGCCAACCATGATGTGCTGGATGTGTACGAAGCTGTCCGTCGTGACGAAGCAGCGCGGTTGGGTATGGCAAACGCCGCGGGAGCAAGGGCTCCATCCTTGCCGCGGCTGCGCCATCGCATCGAACATGTTCAGATACTACACCCGGCAGATAAGGAGCGGCTGGCGCAGTTGGGTGTGATTGCTTCAATGCAGCCGACGCACGCCACGTCG
>JAGVTM010000246.1 GCA_019136785.1 Chloroflexota bacterium
GAACAACCACACGCCTAAACCGCTGGTCACGCCCACCATTAAGGCCGCACCGCCCAGGATGACGGATTCGGATGGCTGCCAGCGATCCAGCAGGCGAGCCACGCGACCACTGACGCGCAAAGAAAAACCTCTTAATGTTGTCATCTGGTTATCGCCAAATTTGTCGTTATGTGGAGGCGTACACCCATACCAGGTCCATGAGAAGCTAATGAGCCGCCGCTTGCCAATACCACGCCAGGCAGCAGGCGCGAACGCTTACTGGCTGAAGCTATGAAAGTATATGCCCAACCGGTATTAAGCTCAAGTCAAGTTTCGCAGCAATTCAGCCGCAAGCTGCGCAGCCAATATGAAAATTGCTGCCGTCAAGGACAAAATGATTGCTTGAGCAGTCGGGGCGTTGAGGATGCGAACGCCTCATCCTACATTTGATGGGGTGAAGCCAGATGTCTGTTATGTGCCGCGTTCGCCGCGGATGTAGGGCAGCCCCAAGGCGGCGGGCGCGCCCAGCCGTTGGCGAGCGGCGCGGCTGGAAGAGAAGATGAGGACGATAATGGTAAACAGGTAGGGAATCATGGTCAACCAGACGCCGAGGACGGGATTGCCGGCAAATGGCAGCCAGGAAATGGCCTGTAAATCCAGCGGGAGGCGGCGCAGCGCGCCAAAAATATACGCCCCCAGAGCCGCCCGCCACGGGTTCCAGCCGGCGAAAATGACCAGGCCCACGGCGATCCAGCCTTGCCCGGCGGTCATGTCTTCCACCCACAATGGCGTAATCGCCAGGGAGAGGGCAGCGCCCGCCAGCCCGCAGAAAAGACCGCCCACAAAGACGTAGAGATAACGCAGACCCGCCACGCTGATGCCCGCACTGTCCGCGGCTGCCGGCTTCTCGCCTACGGCGCGCAAATGCAAACCCGGTCGAGTGCGCTCCAGGAAAAACCACACCAACGGCACTAGAAGCAAGCCAATGTACAAAACCACATTTTGCTGTCCAAACAATGGCTCCAGAATGGTTGGGCCCACCAGGGGGACATCGCCCAAGAAACTCATATCTACCAGTGGCAGGCGAGGCACGTTGCGCACTTCCACGTAGCGCGCACCCAACACTGCCGTCAGACCACGCCCCACAAAGGTCAACGCCAGACCGCTGACCACCTGGTCGCCGCGCAGGCTGACCGCCACCAGGGCGTGCAGCAGGCTGAGCAGCCCGGCGGCGCCCATGCCCGCCAGCACCCCGGCCCAGGGCGTGCCTGTGCCGTAGGACACGGCAAACCCGGCCAGCGCCCCGGTGAGCATTAACCCTTCCACGCCCAAATTGAGCACGCCCGCCTTTTCGGTAATGAGTTCGCCCAGGGTGGCAAACAGCAGGGGCGTGCCTGTGCGCAAGCCGGCGGCGACGATGTTCATCAGGAAGATGAGGTCGAGGTCCACGATTTTTCCTTTGCCACGAAATAAAGGCGGTAACGGGTGAGCAAACTGGCGCTGATCACGCAAAACATGATAATGCCCTGGATCATGAGCGGAATGCCGGCAGGCTGAATCGCATCCCCACCCACCAACAGCCCGCCAAACAAATACGCCACCAGCGCCACCGCCAGCGGGTTGAGCCGCGCCAGCCAGGCGATAATGATGGCCGTGAAACCATAGCCGGGCGAAAATCGCTCCTGCAAACGATGTACTACCCCCGCGACCTCTGACATGCCCGCCAGCCCGGCCAGCCCACCGGAAACAATCATGGCTTGAATGATGTGTCGGGAGAGGTTCATGCCGGCATATTTTGCCGCTGCCGGGTTATCCCCAATCACCTTCAACTCATACCCCCACTTGCTGCGCTTAAACAGCACATACAACAGCACCGCCGCCGCCAGCCCATAAAAGATGCCAATATGAGCCGTCATGCCGCGTAGAAATGGCACGGCATCCGCCCAATCCAACAGACGGGGGAACCAGGCAGTGCGCGGGAAAGGGGCCGTCAAGCCAAAGCCGCCCGCCGACCAGGGCCCGTAAATGAAGTAGTTGTTGTACAGAATGGCGACGTAGCTCAACATCAATGAGCTAATGATCTCGTTGACATGCCATTTTGCCTTAAGCACCCCTGGAATAGCCCCCCACAACGCCCCGGCCACAACGCCCGCCAGGGACATCGCCGCCAGCATCAGCAGGCGCGGCGTGCCGGCAGGCAGCCAAAACAAAGCCACGCCCGTCGCCGCCCAGGCGCCAATAAACAACTGCCCTTCCGCGCCAATATTCCACAACCTCATGCGAAAAGCTACTGTCACGCCCAGGCCAGCCAGGAGCAGCGGCGTAGCCTTCACCAACGTATCCGAGAACGACCAGGGCTGGGCAAAACCTGCCAGAAACATCTGGCGATACGCCACCAGCGGGTTCAGACCCCCCGAAGCCAGCAGCACGCCGCCCAGAGCCAGCGCCACCACGATAGCCGTCAAAGTAGCCAGCACTTCCATCCACAGCGGCACAACTAAACGGGGTTCAACTTTCAGGCGCATCATTTTTTTCCTGTCCGCCAGCGCGGTTGTTGTGACAAAACGTGAGTGCTGTCCATCTTTAAGGAACTCTTCGCGTCCTTTGCGTCTTGGCGGTGAATTCTAAAATCTGCCAATCAAGCGCGGCTGCCAGCCATCAGCAAGCCTATCTCGGCGATCCGGTCATCCTCTGGCGGCGTCTCGCCGGCAATCTGCCCTTCATAGATGACGGCAATCCGGTCAGAGAGTGAGAGCAGTTCATCCAGGTCTTCAGAAATGAGCAGAATGGCTGCGCCGCTGTCGCGGGCTTGAATCAACAGGTGGTGCACGGCTTCAATGGCCCCCACGTCCAGCCCGCGCGTGGGGTACACAGCCACGATGGCTTTCGGCTGCAGCGAGAACTCGCGCGCCAAAATGAGCTTTTGTAAATTGCCGCCTGATAACATCCGCGCCGGGATGTCCATGTTGGGCGCTTTCACGTCAAATTCGGCTATCTGCGCCGCCGCCGTCTGGCGCACGGTAGTCAGGTTTAACGCCCATCCGCTGCTGATGGGCGGCGTGCGGTAGGATTTGAGGATCAGGTTGTCCGCCAGACTCAGGTTAGGCGCAGTCCCCACCCCCGTGCGGTCAGCCGGAATATGGGCGATACCCTCCGCAATAGCTACCGCC
>JAGVTM010000359.1 GCA_019136785.1 Chloroflexota bacterium
AGCAGCCGCCTTCAAAGTTGAAGACGCCGTTGTCGCTCCAGCCATGTTCGTCGTCGCCAATCAAAGTGCGGTTGGGATCGCTGCTCAGGGTGGTCTTGCCTGTGCCGCTCAAGCCAAAGAACAGGGCTGTATCCTCTTTGGTCTCACCATAGTTCGCGCTGCAGTGCATACTTAAGACGCCGCGCTTGGGCAGGTAGTAGTTCAACGCGCTGAAGATGCTCTTCTTGATTTCGCCGGCATATTCCGTGCCGCCAATCAACACCATGTGCCGGCCAAAGTCAACCAGAATGAAGGTGCGGCTGTTGGTGCCATCCCATTCTGGCTCGGCGTGGAAGCGCGGCAGGTCAATCACCGTAAAGCCAGGCACAATATTGACCAGTTTTTCCGGATCAAGCTCTTGAATGAACATGTTGCGGGCAAAGAGGTTATGCCAGGCATATTCGGTGATCACGCGCACGGGCAGCCGGTAATCGGGGTCGGCGCCTGCGTAGCCATCAAACACAAACAGGTCGCGGTTCTGCAAATAAGCCAGCATTTTGCGCAGCAAGTTGTCAAAGCGCTCCTGGCTGATCTCGCGGTTAACCTTGCCCCACCAGATGTCGTTTTCACTGGTAGGTTCGCGCACGATAAATTTATCGTTGGGCGAACGGCCCGTATGGTCGCCTGTGTGTACGACCAGCGGCCCCAGGTGGGCAATGACGCCTTCGCGGCGGCGCACCACCTGTTCATAAAGCATAGGGGTGGATAGGTTCCAGTAGACAGTGCCGGCATTTCGAATGCCGTGATTCTCAATACCATACTTTCCAACAAACGAACCAAAGTTCTGCATGATCTACTCCTTCTACTATGGGGAATGCGGGCTTAGGAAGTGATGGGGCTCGAAGCCGCCATCTCGCGCGCGAGGGGTCTGGCAATCCAGTTCGCTCCAGCCAGGTTAGCCTGACCAGGCCATCGTGGGGCGTAGCCGTCATCAGTTACTGCCACACTGTCAGTTTACTCCCCCCTCACAGGAATGACAACCGACTCGTGCAATTCATCACAAAGGATAGCGATCAAAATCAGGTTTCGCAGTGGTGAACCCGCTATTCAAACCAGATTTCGCGCAGGCGTTGTGGCTGCGCCTATTGAGGATGAGGCGCGTTTGTCTTATACTGGAAGGTGCAAGGCCCATGGCCGTGCCCAAAAGGAATGGATATGGCTGAAAAACGGTATGAAGCAGATGTGGTGATTGTGGGCGGGGGTATTGCCGGCATTGCTGCCGCCCTGGAGCTTCTAAACAGCGCCCAGAACCTGAAAGTGCTGCTGCTTGATCGAGACGAGCCGGCTCGTTTCGGCGGTCTGGCTAAAGAATCCTTTGGCGGCATGTTCTTTGTCAACACCCCGCACCAGCGCCGCCTGGGCATTCAGGACAGTCCCGACCTGGCCCTGAAAGATTGGCTGACCTTTGCCGAATTTGAGCCAGATGACGTCTGGCCACGTCGTTGGGCAGAACAATACGTCAACCGCTGTACGGACGACGTGTTTCGCTGGTTGGGCGGCTATGGCGTGGGTTTCTTTCCGGTGGTGCATTGGGTAGAACGCGGCATGTACACGCCGGGCAACTCCGTGCCCCGCTTTCACATGGTATGGGGCACCGGGCACGGGCTGGTAACTGCCCTGGTGGCGGCGCTGAAACAACACAAAAACGCCGCCAGCCTGCGCTCTCTCTTTCGCCACAACGTCACCCAGATTGACACACACGACGGGCGGGCCAGCGGCGTCAGCGGCGTAGATGAGAACGACGGCGCGCCTTTCACCGTCACCGCCAGCCACGTCATCCTTGCCGCGGGCGGCATTTGCGGCAGCATTGATCTGGTCAGGCAATATTGGTACCAGCCCTGGGGTAAGCCGCCCGAAACCATCCTCAACGGTTCCCACCCTTACGCCGATGGGCAACTGCTGCGCGCCGCCGCAGACGTCAACGCGCACATCACCCACCTGGACAAATCGTGGCATTATGCTGCTGGCGTGCGCCACCCGCACCCCCAACCCAACCGCCCCGATCATGGCCTCAGCCTGGTGCCGCCCAAGTCGGCGTTGTGGCTGGGGTACGATGGCCGGCGGCTCGGCCCCGTGCCACTAATTTCGGGATATGACACGCGCTATCTGGTAGAGCAGGTATGCCGGCAGCCTGTCAAACACTCCTGGCAGCTCATGAACTGGAAAATAGCCCGCAAAGAGCTGGCTATCTCTGGCGCCGAATTCAACGACGCCATCCGCGAGAAGAAACTGGTTGCCTTTTTGCTGGATCTGCTGCGCGGCAACGAGAAGCTGCTGCAAAAAATGGTGAATGAATGCCCCGACTTTGTCGTCGCCCACTCCCTGACCGAACTGGCGGACAAAATGAACACCCTCACGGGCCAACCCTACGTCACAGCGGCAGCTTTGCAGGAAGCCATTGCCACCTACGACGCCCAGATTGAACGCGGCCCAAAATTCCATAACGACGACCAACTGCGCCGTCTGGCTCACCTGCGCCAGTATCGCGGCGACCGCGTGCGCACCTGTAAGTTCGCCAAAATCCTGGACGCCGGCGCCATGCCCCTGGTAGCCATCCGCGAGTTCATTCTATCGCGCAAGAGCCTGGGCGGCATCCAGACAGACCTGCACAGCCGCGTCCTGACGCCGCAACAAACACCCATTCCCAACCTGTACGCCGTCGGCGAGGCTGCCGGCTTTGGCGGCGGCGGCGCCCACGGCTTGCGCGCCCTGGAAGGCACCTTCTTGGGCACGTGCGTCCTGACCGGACGGCTGGCAGCGCAGCACATTGCCGGATAAATGTCCCCCACGCGGAGACACGGAGAAAATGCGGGGCAAGAATCTGCAAAATCTGTGTTATTTTCTAATCCGCAACAAGACTTTTGGACTCTCCAGACGAACCATATTGATGAAGAGGCAGCAGCAATGAAAAAGACAGGCGCATTTCTGGCGGTGTACGCCCTGGAGCAAATTGGCGTCACCTATACCTTTGGCATCCCTGGCGTGCACAACACGGAACTGTATGACGCTCTCAACAACTCGGAGCAGATAACGCCTATCCTGGTGACGCATGAAGGGGCGGGCGCCTTTATGGCGGATGGCGTCTCACGCACGTCGGGCACCATTGGC
>JAGVTM010000489.1 GCA_019136785.1 Chloroflexota bacterium
TTGCTCCGCCACGGAAGGGCGGGCAGGAATGGCGCGCAGTTGATCCGGCGAGGCGTAGCTCAGGTAGCGCAGCCACGCCCACATCAGGCGGGGATAGGCTGAACTCTGGCTGATGATGGAGCCAGAGACGTGGAGGGGCGTGATGCCGGCATTTTCTCCCCCGCTTCCACCTGCGCCTCGGACAATGGAAAAGGAGCTACACCTAACGATAAGCGAGACAACTCCGTTTCATACTCCACTGGCGAACTCACCCACATAGCCGCCTGCTGCAAGGTCAGCCAGCGCAGGTGTGCCAGTTCGCGCGCCGTCTCGTCCAGCCGGCTCACGTCAGGCAGCGCTGCGCCCGCATGTTGCCCGTACCAGGCTAACGCCGCCTCCCGTCGCTCTGGCGTCAATGCCGGCAGGCAGGGCCCGGCGACGCAGCCGCTGCCCCAGCTAAAACCGTAGCTCCACACCAGGTCGGCAAAAATGTCCGTGATCCCCCAATAACGGCCGCCGTCTGGCTGGGGATGGCTGAGCTGGCTGGCGGCGGCGGTTAACTCTGTCCACGTCCAGCCAGCCTGCGGTTGGGGCAGTCCCGCCTGACGAAAGGCTTCCCGATTGTAGAAAATGAGGTTCATGACCGCGTGACCTGGGGCCATCCACATCCGGTCTTGCCACCAGCCTGCCTGCCAGATTTGCTGGTAGAAATCGGCCTGATCAAACTGCAGGTCGTGCTGCATCAAATCCGTCAGATCGCGCACGTAGCCGGCGGCAATGAGCGCTGCGTCGGGTGTGAGGCGGGCGCCGTCTACCTGGGGCAGCCAGAGGCGCGGATCGGATGGCAGGCTGCCGGCAGGAATAATCTCCAGGTCGTAATTGGGCGGCAGATAGTCACGGGCGAACGATTGCGCCAGACCCAGATAGCGAAAGAGGCTGGCGTCGGGGGCCACAAAGCGCAGCACAGCCGGGCGGGGCTGGAGCAGAGCTGCCAGCGCCGACCAGAACGGTTCGCCAGGCTGACCCTTTTCATCCAGTCCCCAAAAGCGGGGGGATGGAAGCTGCACGTCGCTGGCGGCGGGCGTTTCCCATCCCAGCGCCGGGCCGTCCTGGGGCAGCAGGGAAACGGTCAGTTGCGGGGCATTGGCGGGCAGCCTTTGGGCAATAAAACGACTGATAAGCGTCCGCCAGATCAGGTCACTTTCGGGTATGACCAGCACGCCCCATTCATAAGCGTACCGTTTGGTATCCCCCCAATAATCGGCGCTGCCGCCGCTGCGCTGCCATTGGCTGCCATCCCAATGGAAAAACGCAATCCGCTGCCACGCCTTGCCATCCTCGCGCCAGAGGACGTTAGCCCAAGCCTCTGCGGCTGATTGCCCGGCCCGCGTGACTTCACGGGCGGCGCGGTTAAAAGCCTGGTTACGCGGCAGCAGTTGGGCGGCAATCCAGGCCGGGTCGTTGGTCTGTAAGTCGCGGAATAGTTCCCCATCCCCGGCGGTGACCGCTTCCCTTTCCAGGTCTAACACCAGTTGCAGCTCTGCCTGTAAATCTCCCAGGCGGTTTTCTTGCCAGCGACGAAAGCCGAACCAGCCGCCCAAAAGCAGCGCCAGGATGAAAATGGCGGCGACCAGCCAGGATAACCCGCTGCTGGTCTGCGGCGGCGGCGAACCATTGGTTTCGGCTTCGCCTTCTGATTGCCAGTTGAAATCAATGGCAGGGCCCATGAAACAGGGGCGGCGGCGCGAAGATGCGGCTTTTCGGGCCGCCGGAGTGAAGGTTATAGCTGCGTGGCGATCTTTGCCAGCCTTTCTACAGTGCGTTCCAGATCAGACATGGCGGTGGCGATGGAGAAGCGGACGTGTTTCTCGCCGCTGCTACCAAAAGCAATGCCGGGCGTGCCGGCAATATCCGCCAGGTCCAGCAGCGCATCAGCCAGTTCCACGCTGTTGCGCGACGAGTGCGTGAATTTGGGAAACAGGTAAAACGCCCCTTCAATCGAGGCGCACTCAATGCCGGGCATTTCGTTTAAGGCATCCACCATGAAATCACGCCGCTGCTGGTAGGCGGCGCGCATCATCTCCACCATTTCTTGCGGCCCATTCAGGGCGGCGACGGCAGCGTGCATGGTAAAGGTGGCTGCCGAGGTCACCATGTGGCTGTGCATCCTGCTCGCCAGCTTAATAATGGGCGTGGGGCCCACCAGCCAGCCCAGCCGCCAGCCGGTCATGGCATACGCTTTCGACAGCCCATTAACCGTCAACGTACGCCCGGCCATACCGGGTTGGCTGCCAATAGAAATGTGCTGCCGCCCATCATAGATAAGTTTCTCGTAAATCTCGTCAGCAATGACGTACAGGTCATTTTCCGTGGCCACTTTGACCAATGCATCCATTTCCGCCTGGGTGATCACCCGTCCGCTGGGGTTACTGGGCGTGTTGATCATGATCGCTTTGGTCCTGGGGGAGACTTTTTCTTGCAGCAGTTCCGCCGTAATGCGGAAATTATCGTCGCTGGGCAGGCTGACGGCGACGGGCACGCCGCCCATCATCTGAATCAGGGGAGGGTAGGAAACCCACACGGGTTCCAGATAAAGGACTTCGTCGCCTGGATTGACGACGCCCGCCAGGGCCAGAGCCAACCCCCATTTGCCGCCAGGCGTGATAATAACGTCCGTGTCGGGATTGACATGAATACCATTCTCGCGGGCCATCTTGCCGGCAATCGCCTCCAGGGCCGCGGGAATACCCTTAGTAGGGGCGGGGTAGTGGGTAGCGCCGTTTCTGATGGCAGCAAAAGCGGCGTCTACAATGTGCGGCGGGGTGGGGAAGTCCGGGTCGCCGCCCGCCAGGGCAATGACGTCCCGCCCGGCTGCTTTCAGCGCTTTGGCTTTGTCGTTGACAGCCAGGGTGACAGAGGCGGGAATGCCGGCAAGTAAGCTGGACAATGGTTTCATGAACCCTCCTGTAAGAACAGTGAACAGTGGAGAGTGGTCAGAAGCGCCGACCCTGAACTATCCACGAAATAACTCTGCGCAATCTGTCACCGTGAAAATAGCGGTCAGCCACGTAGGACAAACTGTTAGTTTGTCCCTGGCAGCAGGTGATGAAAAGCGCATTCTCAGTTGATAACCCCAACACGCCGCAGTTTCGCCGCCAGTTGGTT
>JAGVTM010000575.1 GCA_019136785.1 Chloroflexota bacterium
GACGCCGCCGGCTATCAAAATGAGGCGTTGGGTGGGGCCAATGCCGGCATAACTCCCCCCCAACCAATCGCGCACAAAAGGCAGCAAAATACCCGCCAGCCCCAGCAGAACCAGGCAGATGCCTAACTGTCGTTTGGTGATATAGGGGCGGGGATTCTGGTTCATCTCAGTCCGTTAAGAAGGAGAAGTTCAACTTCTAAGTCACTTAGTGAGCGTCTAAAAATAACTTCCCATTTTCAGATTGGTTCATTCTCCAAGAATGAACCAATCTTGGGGGGAACTAAATTTTGGACGATCACTTAGGACGGGGCAAGTAGGTGCGCAGCAGCACGCTGTCTGTCTGGCTGTAAATGGTGAAGGGGCCGAGGGATGCCGGCATTAAGACGAACTGGACTGCCGGCATTACCACCTGTTCGCCGCCGCCCACAGCCACAGCCTGGCCCTGAATGACGCCCCAGATTTCCAGGGTTTCGCCATCCGTCTGGCCCGCGTAGCGCGTTTGGGGGGCCATTTCTACCCGCTCGGTGACAAAATAGGCGTTCTGGCACAGGGTAAAGGCGCGGATGCCGCTTTGCGTCCAGGCTAACTGCGGCAGGCACAAGCCGGGCTGCGCCTGTCCAAACTCAATCACGTCCATCGCCTTTTCTACGTGCAGTTCGCGGGGATGTCCATCCGCATTCAGGCGATTCCAATCGTAAACGCGGTAGGTGGTGTTCGAGTTTTGCTGAATTTCGGCAATGAGCGCGCCCCCCAGAATGGCGTGCAGCGTGCCGGCAGGCACACACACCACGTCTCCCGTCTGCACGGGCACGTGATGCAGGTAGGGTTCCAACTTTCCCCTGTCAATTGCGCGGCGGAAGTCGGCAGGCGTTGTGCCGGCAGCCACGCCCAAAATCACGCCCGCCCCAGGCCCGGCGTGCAGCACCACCCACATTTCCGTCTTGCCCAATTCATTCCCTTCGTGCGCCAGGGCGTAATCGTCGGGTGGGTGGACTTGCACAGACAGCGGCTCTGCGGCGTCCAGCACCTTGATCAACAGCGGAAATTTGCCCCGCTGCTGCGCCCAGGCGGCCCGTCGCCCCACCAGTTCCAGGCCCAACTGCGCTTGCAGCGTGGTTAGCGGCGTACCCTGCCAGGGGCCATTGGCCACCGCCGTTGTTCCATCCTGGTGCGCCGCGATTTCCCAACTTTCAGCCACATTCCCATCCGGCAGCGCCCGCCCCAGGCGTTCAGCCAGGCCGCGTCCACCCCATATGTATGCTTGCAGAACTGGCGTGAAGGTCAGGGGATACAAAGTCATGCGGATTCATTCATTACAAAGGAAGACAGGTCATGCTGCCGCAGGCGTGTTGTTAACGCCGTCGGCCACGGCTGTCGCTACAGCGGCATCCGCTTCTTCTTCAATTTCTTCTGCAACAGCTTCGGGGATCAGATACATCACAGACAGCGGCGGCAGGGTCAGGCGAATCACGTAAGGCTGGTTCACCCAGGGGCCCGGTTCCGCCAGCAGGGGGCCGGGGGAGACGCCGCTGCCGCCAAATTCGAAGGCGTCGCTGTTGAGGAGTTCGCGGTAACTGCCGGCATCTGGCGCGCCGATCGGGTAATCTCGCCGCACCACTGGCGTAAAGTTGCACACCACAATCACATAGCTGCCGCTGGCCGGGTCATGGCGCAAGAAAGAAATGACGCTGTTGCGGCTGTCGTGGATGTCCAGCCAGGTAAAACCGTTCCAAGAGTAATCGTCGGCGTACAGCGCGGGCGTTTCCTGATACAACCGGTTTAGCTGCTGCACCAACCGCTGCAAGCCGCCATGCTTTTCATACCCATCAATTAAGTGCCAGTCCAGGCTGCGCGCCTCTGACCACTCCTGCCACTGCCCAAACTCCCCGCCCATAAACAGCATCTTCTTGCCTGGATGGGCATACTGGTACGCATACAGCGTGCGCAAGTTCGCAAACTTCTGCCACAAGTCGCCCGGCATCTTGTCCAACATGCTCTTTTTCAGGTGTACCACTTCGTCGTGGGAGAAAGGCAGCAAAAACTTTTCGCTGAAGGCGTATAGCAAAGAAAACGTGAGCGTCCCCTGATGATAGGCGCGATAAATCGGGTCGTTCCCCATGTAGCGCAGCGTGTCGTGCATCCAGCCCATGTTCCATTTCAGGTCAAACCCCAGTCCACCTTCGGCAGCCGGCGCGGTGACGCCGGGCCAGGCAGTGGACTCTTCGGCAATGGTCAGCACATGCGGAAACAGTTCGTGGACGCGCTCGTTAAAGGTGCGCAAGAAGTTGATGGCCCCCAGGTTTTCCCGCCCGCCATACCGGTTGGGGATCCACTGCCCTGGCTCGCGCGAAAAGTCCAGGTAGAGCATGGAAGCCACCGCATCCACACGCACCCCGTCTATATGGTACTTATCCATCCAGAAGATGGCGTTGCTGATGAGGAACTGGCGCACCTCGTTGCGGTCGTAGTTGAAGATAAGGGTTCCCCAGTCGGGATGCTCGCCCAGGCGCGGATCGGCGTGTTCGTACAGGTGCGTGCCATCGAAGAAAGCCAGACCGTGTTGATCTTTGGGAAAATGCGCGGGAACCCAGTCCAGAATAACGCCGATGCCCGCCTGGTGGCAGGCGTCCACAAAGGCCATGAACTCGTCGGGCGTACCGAAACGGCTGGTAGGCGCGAAGTAGCCCGTTACCTGATACCCCCAGGAACCATCAAACGGGTGTTCAGCCACAGGCAGCAGTTCCAGGTGCGTATACCCCATTTCTTTGACGTATGGGATGAGCGCCGCCGCCAGTTCGGCGTAGGAAAGCCATTCCCATTTATCGCCCACCAGTTTGCGCCGCCAGCTTGCCAGGTGCACTTCGTAAACGCTCATGGGCGCACTCAAGCTGTTGCGCTGCGGGCGATCTGCTAGCCACTCCGCATCTTGCCAGACGTACTTGTTAATGTCCCATACCACCGAAGCGTTGTTGGGTCGCAGTTCGCTGAAAAAGCCCACCGGATCGGTTTTTAGCACGGTGTAGCCACGGTTGTGGCTCTTAATCTCATATTTGTAGACGGCCCCTTCCGCCAGACCCGGAATAAACAGTTCCCACAGCCCCGTGCCGTGATGGAAAGCCATCGGATGGCGACGACCATCCC
>JAGVTM010000579.1 GCA_019136785.1 Chloroflexota bacterium
TTGGCGGGCTTTGGGTTCGTGGCTGGTGAAAAAGCGGGTGGGCTGGTAAGGCAGCAGTTGGTTGCGCGCAAAATCGGCGCATTTCGCCTCGCCCGCAGCCGTCAATCCCCATTGGGATGCCGGCAGGTCGCCATCTACCTGCGACGGCCCATGACGTATCAGCAGCAGCTTCATCAAGGCAGCGAGTCTAGCGCCCACTGGATGGGATAGGAGTTCTCGTTGAGTTTGATGCCTTCCTGATAAGCCGCTCGCGCGCCGCCGATGTCGCCCAGGAAAGCCAGGGCATGCCCCTTATACAGGTACGTTTCTTCCACGTTGCGTCCCCCTGGCGTTTCTAAGGTGGCGTCAGCCAGCGCCAGCATGTCCTGGTAGCGCCCCGTCTTCATATAGGCGATGTAGGGACGGAACTCGTACCACAACGTCCGCGGCGGCATTCCCAAAATGAAAGCCTGATCAAAAGCAGCTGCGCCTTGTTCATAATAATGGCGGTCGCCTGTTTGCTCGCCCAGGCGTGTCAAACTGGTGCCCAGATTGAACCAGCCGAACCCGTCCTCTGGGTTCGCTTCAATAGTTTGCTGCGCCCGCAGGGCGGCATCCTGCCACATCTGGATGGAATCATTCAGGTTGCCCAGTATGGCTCTAACCAACGTTTCTTGAAAAGGTTGGTAGATGACGAAAAAGGTGTAGTTGAATTCACTCCAGGCCGCGTCAATTTCTTCATAGGGATCCACGCGCCCGCTGCTATCCCAAGGCCCAAGGTAGGTATCCTGGCTGCGCAGCGTTTTGGCGTCGTCGTCATATCCATAGACGGTCAAATAATGCCCATACCACCCTTCGCGCTCGTTGGGTTCATACCCTTTTTCGATGATGACGGGAATGCCATTGGCAATGAAAGTACGGATCAGGTCAATGGTGCCGCCGCTGTGGGCAGAGGAGCGCAGCGCCGTAAACTCGTTGACGTAGTCGGCCATCTGCCACGGGCTCACATTGCGGTCTTCAGGGTTGGGTTTCAGGTAAGCGGCGGCTTCTGTTTGGGTGGTGGGATCGCCCCAGAAATTGAGAACCATAGACAGGTTCGCCGGCCCACAGTTATTGAAGTTTTGTGGGCGGTTTTCTAAACCTTCCAACATCATGGCAGGCGGCTCAGCCGCCAGGATGACATCTGGCGTTGGGCTGGCTGTAGGCGCGGGCGTGGCGGTGGGGGACTGCGTCGGGGCAGCCGTGGCTGCTGTGGTAGCCACAGCCTCAATCGGAGCGGTTGTTGGCGACGGGGGGGGCGTAGGGGGGACAGTCGCCGTGGCTGCCGTGAAATCAAACGCAGGTAACGCCCCCTGGCTGTTTTGGGACAGTGCGCCGCTGGGAACGGGCAAAGATGCCGGCAGCGGCGTCGTTATCAGATCAAACACCGGCTGTAAAATAGGTGCGCGCGCCTGCAGCCGCACCTGGACGCTGCCGGGCAGCGCCTGCACCACCTGCGGCAGAGCCAATAATCCCAGCCCCACCACCGCCTGTGCCACCGCCAGCCAGATGATAATTCGTTTTGTTTTTATACTCATGCTAAATCCGTTAGTTGCCACTGGTTAACTGGCCCAGAGCCGCCTGAGCCGGCTGAAAATTCGGGTTGAATTGGACAGCGCGTTCCAGATTTTGCTGCGCGGCGTCCGTCTGCCCCAACGCTACCTGGGCTAACGCCTTATAGTAGAATGCCTCTTCAAAATACGGCCTGTCTTGCAGCGTAATGTCTGCCAACAAAATGACGTCCACGAAACGCCCCATCTGGTAGTATGCTTCATAGGGCCCAAATTGATACCACAACATGCGCCAGGGCAAGCCAATGTTGCGCGCCTGATCAAAGGCTGCCGCTGCCCGTTCGTAATCTTCCAGGGCATTGTAAACAGTTCCCAGGTTAAACCAGAGGTAGGCGTCTTCGGGATCAGCCGCCACCAACGCCTGCGCCGTTGTCAGAGCCTCCGCCCACATAGTCTGGTCATCCATGTCTGGCCCGACAATCTGGGCGACTTCTGCTGCCTGTTCTGTCTGGTACAGCACAATGTAATTGTTGTTAAACTGCCGCCAATAGGATTCCAGGACGGCGTAAGGCACAACGCGCCCCTGGCTGTCGCTGCTTTCGCCGGGCACGGCGCCGGTGCCCAGCCAGGAGTCGTACACCCAAACCTGGCTTAAGGCGTCATCGTAAGCCACTACCAGCAAGTAATGACCGTACCATTCCATCCAGGCATATTCGCCTGGCGGGTCTAGCCCTACCTCAACGATCACGGGCATGCCGGCAGCAATGAAGCGGCGCAGTTGTTCCAGTGTGCCATTAGTCCGGGAGAGAGCCGCCACCCCAGTCTGGTTATTGACGTAAGCGGCCATTTCTTCAGGCGAGACGTTCCGATCTTCTTTATCTGGCTTAACCACCTCCGCCACGTCGTACTGGCTGACGCCAACGCCAAAGTAACTCAGCGCCATTGCCAGCGTAGCCGGGCCGCAGTTGTTCCAATCCTGAAACTGATGGTAGACAGGGCTGATACGCGCCTGTGAGGGGACAGCCGTAGCCGCTGGAGTGGCTGAAGGGGCCACTGTTGCCGTCGCGGCTGGCGTGACTGTCGCCTGCCGCGTAGCCGTCGTTTGCTCAATGGACGACGGGGTGAACGTTGGCGGCGGCGGCAAGGGGAGCGGGTCAGCGCTGCCCACCGTTGGCGCGCCCGCCAGCAAACTGGCGGCGTCAACCACCACAGCCACCGTAGGCAGCGCTTCTACGTGCTGGCGCACGCCTAAAGCCTGGATAGGTTCGGGCAAACGAGCAACGTAACGGCTGGGAATGGCTCTGAGAATAGCTGGCGTCTGCCAGGCAAAAATGCCCAGCAGGCCCACCAGGATCAGGGCAAATAGAGGTCGTTTTTTCATGGCGTTTGTTCGTTAGCTGCCGCCCGCACACCGGAGTTGAGGCTTTAGCCGATTTTCGGACACCAGACGGAAATAGTTTCTTTCATCATGCCGGCAGCACAACCATACCCAATGAAGTTTCTAGTTCTAACGAATTTTGTTGTTTTGCGATAAGTGAGGCAATATTGGCTAAAACCCGACCAAGAGTCCAGCCAATATGCCTCAAAGAAAGTATAGCAAAACCAAAATAGA
>JAGVTM010000333.1 GCA_019136785.1 Chloroflexota bacterium
GGTGACCACAATGGTAGCCACCACTGCGCTGCTGTTGGACGCAGTCGCACGACTCCAGGGCAGGGCCAGCAAGCCCAGCCAGAGACACAAAAACAACCATTTGCGGTTCATGAGTTTACCTCCAGCGAGAACGGGGGGCCGGTAGGGAGTGATCTGTGATCAAAAGCGCCGGCCCCGAACTGTCCTAATTTTCCCCCAAATACACTTTGCGCACCATTTCATTGGCTTGCAGTTCCGCGGCACTGTCCTCCAATACGATCTTGCCGCTTTGCAGCACGTAGCCGCGATTGGCGACTTGCAGAGCCATCAAGGCGTTTTGCTCGACCAGCAAGATGGTCGTGCCGGCAGCGTGCAGCCGCCCAACAATTTCGAATATGGATTCCACCAATACCGGGGCCAGGCCCATGGAAGGCTCATCCAGCAGCAAGATGCTGGGATTCATCATCAACCCCCGCCCCATCGCCAGCATTTGCTGTTCGCCGCCAGAGAGCGTGCCGCCATATTGGTTCAGACGCTCCCGCAGGCGGGGAAAAAGCGTAAAGACGTATTCCTGTCTCTGGCTGATTAACGCCTTGTCTGTGTGAATAAACGCGCCCACATCCAGGTTTTCGCGCACCGTCAGTTTGGGGAAAATGCCCCGCCCTTCCGGCACATGACCGATGCCGTCTGCGACGATTTTATGCGGCGGTTCGCCCAGCAAAGAGCGCCCATTGAGCTTGACGTCGCCTTGTTTAGGCTTCAACATACCCGAAATAGTGCGCAAAGCCGTTGTCTTGCCCGCCCCATTAGCCCCAATCAACGTGACAATCTCCCCCTTCTCCACCTTCAGGGAAATCCCCTTTAAGGCGTGAATATGGCCGTAATAAGTATGGACGTCGGTCATTTCCAGCAGCGTCATCGGTCTCACTCTACTTTGCTGTGCGGCAGGGTGGCCCCGCGCCCCAAATAGGCCTCAACCACGTGCTGGTTGCTGCGCACGGCCATGGGCGTGCCTTCAGCTATCTTCTGCCCATAGTCCAGCACGGTGACCGTTTCCGAAATACCCATCACCACGCGCATGTCATGTTCTATCAGCAGCACCGTCACCCCCAACTCGTCCCGCAGCCGCCGGAACAGGGTGGTGGCGGCTTCGGTTTCGTTGGGATTCATGCCGGCAGTAGGCTCATCTAACAAAATAAGCTGTGGATCATTCGCCAGCGCCCGCGCGATTTCCAGCCGCCGCTGCGCGCCATAGGGCAGGTTGCGGGCAATCTGGTCGCCCATGCCGCTCAAGCCCACAAACTCTTGCAGTTGGCGCGCCCGCTCCACAGCCGCCGCCTCTTCCGCCAGGAAGCGGCGCGTTTTGAAGGCTGCGCCCCAGGCAGACTGGCGCAGTCGCGGGTGCATCCCCACCAGGATATTCTCGCGCACAGTCATCTCGCCAAAGAGTCGGATATTTTGAAACGTGCGCGAGATACCCAGAGATGCAATCTGATCGGAACGCAATCCCACCAGTTGGTGTCCGGCAAAAGTAACCTGTCCTTCTTCGGGTTTGTAGATACCCGTGATCACATTGAACAGGGTGGTTTTGCCGGCGCCGTTGGGCCCGATCAGGCTGCTGATAGAACCCTTTTGGATCGTGAAATCAACGGCGGACACAGCCACCAGCCCGCCGAATCGTTTGGTTACTTGCCTGGTTTCCAGCAAAACGGTCATGAGGGGTTCGCGCTCTCTGTTGGGGTTTCGTTTAACTCTAGCTGGCGGCGCCGCGCGGGCAAAATGCCGGCAGGACGCCTGATCATCATCACCACCAGAATGACACCAAAAATCAGGCGTTGGTACTTGGCCGGGTCTAACTGCGTAGACAGCACCTGCGCCCAAATGCCGCCCTGCTGCCGCAGTTGGCTAAAAAACAGCGACAGCTCTTGCAACACCTGGATATTCAAAATGGTTACGAGCGCTGCCCCCAGGATAACGCCCTGAATGCTGCCGATGCCGCCCAAAATGATCATCACCAGAATGTTAATAGACGCCAACAGGCTGAAGCTCTCCGGGCTGACAAAGGTGCGGTTGGCGGCAAACAACACCCCCATAGCCCCCGAAAAGGACGCGCCAATGGCAAAAGCCATGAGCTTGGTGCGCACCAGCGGAATGCCCATGGCAATAGCTGCCGTCTCGTCCTCGCGGATGGCCACCCAGGCCCGCCCCAGGCGGGAGTTATCCAGGCGGGTAGCCAGGATGACGGCTACGCCCACCACCGCCAGCGCCATCAAATAAAAGAAAAGATTGTACAACTGCGCGTCGCTCACATTGTGCCCCACCAGAAGTTGCAGCAAACGGCGCATCGGCTCGGTGATAAAATCCGGCGGCAGCGGCGGGCGTTGAATGGGCGTGATTCCCTGCGGCCCATTGGTCAGGTTAATCGGCTTGTCCAGGTTATTAGCCAGCACGCGGATCACCTCGCCAAAACCCAACGTAACAATCGCCAGATAGTCGCCGCGCAGCCGCAGCACAGGCGTGCCCAGCAGCACGCCCGTCAGGGCTGTCAGGCCCACAGCCAGGAACAAAAACAACCAAAAGAAGTTGGGATCAAGGGGGAACTGGTTGGAGGCGGGCGCTGTGCCCGGCACGGCGTTCAAGATCAAAAGCTGCTTGGAACCAAAAATTGCCCAGACATACGCGCCGACAGCGTAGAAAGCAATGTAGCCCAGATCCAACAAGCCGGCAAAACCCACGACGATGTTTAGTCCCAACGCCAGCGCCGAAAAGACGGCAATCTGAAAAGCCACTTCCAGATAGAAAATGTTGCGGATGCCCACAATGGGCATGATGACCAGCAGCAACAGCACAGCCACCAGCGCCTTGTAACGGCCGGGGGCATGGGTGAAATAAAGGAGCAAGGGCGTCGCCAGCAGCAGCAAAAATGCCGGCAGCGAGCGCGGATTCAGGTAAACCAGAACAGCGCTGATCAGCAGCAGGGCGCTAATAATCAGATAAGTGCGCGGGCTTGTATCAACCCAGTTGAAAAGCTGACGCAATCGTTCTCCCAATTTCATACCATACCTCGTCCACCACCACCACTGCCCGGCGCGGCCCGGCAGCGCCCTTTGTAATTGTCCAGAAACGAGTTTGTAGTAACGGCTTTAGCCGTCCAAACC
>JAGVTM010000444.1 GCA_019136785.1 Chloroflexota bacterium
GAAGAGCGAAACGGTTGGCGCGCGTCATGGCATGTAACAGTAACAAATCAGGGCAGGAAGGGCAATGACCGAAAATGACATAGATCACGTCAAACCGATGACAAATAGCGTTGAAGGCTGCTTCTTTTGCTCAGTATTATGTGGACACGGGGTGTGTTTTTGACCAGTAGGAGGAGTTTGAAGTGGCTAAACATTGTCCGCGCATACTTCGAGTGAGACCTGGCTTGATGGCGAATTTTT
Organism: Chloroflexota bacterium; assembly: GCA_019136785.1. Classification (GTDB taxonomy): domain Bacteria; phylum Chloroflexota; class Anaerolineae; order Promineifilales; family Promineifilaceae; genus JAGVTM01. Next base: position 241 of record JAGVTM010000444.1, read on the forward strand.
CCGGGGGGTATGGCTATATGCCTTATGTGGTGCTGCTGTCCGGCCCGGCAGGTTTCCTAAGCATGTTGATCTCCAGCTCTATAATATACCGTACCGCGCAAAAGATGCTGGGGGCAGACGAAGAGCTATCGGAAAATACCCCTCGCGCCGATATTTCTGACTTCATGAGCTATGCCTGGCGGCATATCGGATTGTGTCTGGTCTTTTACACTTTAGCCAGCGCGGGCTTCATAGCCCTGGGAATTTCAGCGGAGTATGAAGCGGCTTTCCAGTGGCACGTAATGGCTTTCTTTTGTGGCGCAGGACCTTTTATCTTGTCGCTGCTTTCTACTCTCTGGCTGGTTGATCTCATTCGCACAGAAGGCGTCCAAAAAAAGCATCTGAACACAGTAATCCTATTCTTTATTATCCCGCCAATTCTCATCATTATCTGCTTTTATCTTGTAAGTGTCCTCTCCAGTATACTTACAGTTTTCAATTGAGGTATATACTCATACAAAAGACTGCATTGGTCACAAGCGGCTAAGAATTTCTCTCACCGCAAAGACACAAAGGGCGCGAAGATTTTGGCTTTAATTGTTTGCGTTCCTTCGATAATACTCAGAGATCGCCCTGAGTCTACCGAAGGGCAAGCCTTCGTATCGTAGGGAGTCAACTAATTCGTGACCATTACAGAATCACCGGCTTTGCCATGAAAATAATACGAAAGAGCCGCCGCGAGGCCTTTGGCGCAGTAATATTTTCGGAACATCCCGGTTTCATGGCGTTTGTCAATGACAGGTTTGCCGACTTTATGCGCATACCACGCGCCGATAATCTGCCGAGTCATTGTTTGATGGCCCCCCTGGACGTGCATCTGAGCCTGACAACGCGATGCAATCTATATTGTCGCGGCTGTTATGCGCTGGACAGCAGCACCCCCCCTCATGATCTAGATCCTGATCTGGCAAAAGCGATCATAGATAATCTGGCGCAGCTAAACGTATTCACCATTGCCCTGGGAGGGGGCGAACCTTTTCTCTATCCGCATCTGTTTGATCTGGCTAACTATATCCGCTGCCAGGATATGGTACCAACCATCACCACCAATGGCGTATTGATAAGCGACGAGCTAGCCGCCCGGTGTCGCGTATTTGGCAATATGCACATCAGCCTGCATCACATGGGTGAAATGACCGGGCTGCAGCAGGCGATAGCCCGGCTGCACACTCACGGCATTTACCCCGGACTGAATCTGCTGTTGAGCGTGGAAACGATAAGCCATCTAGATACCATCTTTGCCTGGTGCGCCAGGATAAAGATCAACAAGGTGCTGCTGCTACGCTTCAAGTTAACCAATTGGAACCAACCGTGTGCCGCAATGCAAATCTCCACGGAGCAAGAAAGGACTCTTTTCCCGCAGCTAAAGGCATTGGCACGCAAATATGAACTAACGCCCATGATTGATTGCTCCCTCTTTCCTGCGTTGGCTGTGCACAAACTGCCTGAGAAACATCTCCGCTTTCAAGACGTAAATGGTTGCCAGGGGGGAAATATGTATATGGCTGTTGATGTATATGGGAACTACAAACCCTGTTCATTCTGGCCAGAGATATTTGGCACAGCACAAAGTTTGACACAAGACGAATGGATTAACAGCCCGGCGCTAAACACTTTTCGGAAAGCGAGGCCTGTCCCTGGCTGTGAAAGCTGCGCGTATCTGCAATTGTGCAATGGGGGTTGTCGCTTGCAACAGGCGCAGCTTTGTCACCTTTTTCCCTGAGTTATCGCCCCTGATATAATTGCCGGCATGACCCAACGCCGCGCCCTGTTCTGGATGGTTGCCTGCCTGCTGCTGGCAGCCCTGCTGCGCCTGTCTGCGCTGCCTCAGTTTCCACCTGGTCTCCATTACGACGAAGCCGCCAACGCCATCCTGACGGGGGACATTGGTCTGCGCGGCGCGCGCCCCATTTTCATCTCCAGCTACACAGGCAAAGAAGTCCTTTTCTTCTACCTGGCAGGCGGCGTCATGCGCCTGGTGGGCGAATCCGTGTTTGCTCTGCGCCTCACGGCTGCCTGCCTCGGTCTGCTTACCGTTGCCGCCGCTTACCGCGTGGGGCGGGAACTGCTGCGCGACCGCCGCGTGGCGCTGCTGGTGGCGGCGCTGCTGGCTGCCAGCTTTTGGCATCTGCTGTTCAGCCGTCTCGGTTTCCGCGCCGTCAGCCAGCCGCTGCTGCAAGCGTTGACCGCAGCGGCCCTGTGGCGCGGTTTACGGCTGGCGGAGACCAGGCCAGACCATATCCAGACCTGGAGCGCGTTCGCGCTGGGCGGCCTTTTCCTGGGTCTGACCGGTTATACTTATCTGGCTGCCCGCCTTTTTCCCGTTCTGTTAGCCCTGGCGCTGCTGCCCGTGCTGCAGCAGCGTTGGCGACATCTTCTCCTCAGCGGCGGCACGGCGCTGTTGGTCTTGCTGCCCTTGCTCAACTATTTTCGTCTGCACCCAGACGCCTTTTGGGTGCGCATTCAGCAGGTAGGCAGCAGCGACGCGCTCACTTTGGGGGAAAGCTTGCTCAAGTCGTTGGGCATGTTTTTTGTGCGCGGCGACCCGTACTGGCGTTTTAATTTGCCAGAACGTCCGCTGTTTTCCTGGTTGGGTAGCGCGATGCTGCTGGCAGGGGCAACGCTGCTGGCGCGACAGGCGTGGCGGACGCGCGGCCGGCGACAGGGGGCGGCGCTGCTGCTGCTGCTGGCGCCGCTGGTGATGCTGCTGCCCACCGCGCTGGCAATCAACGAGATTGTGCCCAGCAATTTGCGCGCCATAGGGATGCTGCCGTTTGTGTATTTGCTGCCGGCATTCTCCCTCGTCGCCCTTTACGATCACGTTGCCACTCGCCGGCCCCGCCGCGCCTTC
>JAGVTM010000562.1 GCA_019136785.1 Chloroflexota bacterium
CGGCGCATCCGTCGCCTGGAAAAATGGCGAAAACACCCCCCAACAGATCACCGCCGTGCAAGGCGTATTTGCCTCCCCAAACCTACCGCCGGGCGCGCTGTTTAGCTGGCAGGCAAATACTGCCGGCATCTACCCCTACACCACCGCCGCCAACCCCGCCAGCGAAGGCGCATTAGTCGTCTCCGCCAATGGCGCCGCCGACTGGTTTGACGGGCGCACCGCCGCCGAAATGTACGCCGATGCGTGCAGCAGTTGTCATGGCCCACAGCGAGCCGGCGGCATTGGCCCCGCCCTCCTGCCCGGCGCTCTCACTGAAAACGACGCCTTCTACTTCGATACCATTAAATTTGGCCGCCCTGGCACCTTCATGCCCGCCTGGGGCGAACTGGGCGTGCGCGACGAAGAAATCTGGCTGCTCCTGGGACTCCTGCGCAGCGAACCCGAAGAGAATGACGTCCGGTGGGGACTGGATGAAATAGCCGCCAGCCACACCGTGCTGATCGAAGAAAGCACGCTGCCCATCACCCCCACCCACTCCGGCAACCTGAATAATCTGATGCTGGTCACCGAACGCGATGCCCAAAGCATCGCCGTCTTTGACGGAGACACCCACACTCTACTTGGGCGTATCGCCGCCAGCTACCAGGCGCACGGCTACGCCTTCGACCCCACCACCGACCGCTGGGCGTACAACATTGGGCGCGACGGCTGGCTGTTCAAAATTGACCTCTACACCCTGCAAGCTGTCACCAAAGTGCGCGTTGGCTTAGACTCGCGCGGGTTGGCTATTTCCGACGACGGCAATTACTTGATTGCCGGCAACTACGCCCCCTACACCGCCGTCATCCTGGACGCCCACACCTTGCAGCCCCTCAAACTCATTGACACCGAAGGCTATGATCCCGACGGTCAATGGGTCAAATCCCGCGTGGCCATCACCAGCGACGTCGCTCCCAGCCTGGTTGGCCCCTATTTCATCATTGCCCTCAAAGAAGCGGGCCAGGTCTGGCGCATTGACTACAGCCAGCCCGACTTCCCCATCGCCAAACTGGCCAACGTCGGGCACATCCTCCACGATGGCTTTCTCAGCCCGGACAACAGCCGCTTTTACCTGGCTTCCCAGGAAGATAACTGGATGGCCGTCATTGACGTGGCTAACTGGACGCTCGTCACCCAGATCGCAACGGGCAACACCCCGCACCCAGGCTCCGGCGCCGTCTGGGAAGCCAATGGCATGGAATATGGCGCCACCGTCCACGCCGGCGAAGGCCTGGTCACCATCTGGAATCTGGCTGACAACCAGATCGCTGCCCAAATCCCCACCAGCGGCCCCGGCCTCTTTATCCGCGCCCACGAGCAAAACCCTTACGTCTGGGCAGACACCATGTCCGGGCAGCCCCCTAATCGCATCTACGTCATTGACAAAGAAACCTTCACCGTCGCCCACGTCATCACCGATGGCTTGATGACCCTGCACCCCGAACTGACCCATGACGGCCAATTTGTCTACATCAGCGACTGGGAAGGCGGAGCCGTCCGCGTCTACAACGCCCACACCTTCGCCCTCATAACCGAACTAACCGGCCTCACCACCCCCACCGGCATCTTCAACACCTCCCGCCGCTACGAAACACTAGGCCACTAACCCTTCAAAGCATCCCAACGGCCCGGCACTTTTTACATCGTTGTATGATAGATTGGTTCAATCTGGGAGATTGAACCAATCTAATCCATCATTTTATGCTTGACGAGACACTAGCCCACCAAATAGAATCATGAAGCTTCATGCCGTTCTCTGGTTTCTGCCTGGCTGCGGAGTTGGCGAGCATACGCCTGGCTATCCTCGATATCCGGGCGTGTACCGATTACTTCCACTTTTTGCCAATAGGCTATCAAGTCTGCCCCTGATTGTAGGCGCCTTTCCGCTGTCTGTCGCCAATAGAGCAAACGCAGCGCATATTCAGGTAAAGGCAGCCCAAGTTGCGCCGCCTCATAAGAAAGAGCGACTTCCAGATCTTTTGGTAACTCCAATATCAACGTCATTTTCTTAGAAGTTCAACTTCTCCGAAGAAGTTGAACTTCTGCTTGAACTTATTTCTGGAGGGTTACTAAGTACATGCTGAAGACAACAACCGTGTCTATTATAAACCCAGATTACCCTACAATTCCTCCACTCCCGCTCGCTGCCCTTCCTTCTTCTTCCTTCTCCCCTCTTCCTTCTTCCTTCTTCCTTCTCCCTTCCCCCTTCTCCTCTCTTCCTTCTTCCTTCTTCCTTCTCCCTTCTTCCCTCTCCCCCACTCCCCACGTCTTATCCACTAGATACAGCGGTCGCCCCTTCACCTCATCATAAATACGTCCCAAATACTCCCCAATAATCCCCAGGCAAATAAGCTGCACCCCGCCCAGAAACAAAACGGCTACCAGCGTGGTCGCCTGCCCCGCCAGTTCCGTATGCACCGTAAACAGCCGCAAAATAATCACAATGAGGATACCCACCGCCGAAATGCCGGCAATCGCAAAACCCAAATACGTGGCAAGCTGCAACGGAAAATAAGAAAAGCTGGTAATCGCGTTCAGCGCAAACGGCAGCATCTGCTTCACGCTGCCAAACTTAGAAGCCCCGGCAAAACGCGCCCGCCGCCGGTACGGCACCCCCACCTGCCGGAAACCCACCCACGGCACCATCCCCCGCAAAAAACGGTTCCGCTCCGGCATCCGCCGGATGGCATCCACCACCCGCCGATCCATCAACCGGAAATCCCCCGTATCCAGCGGAATACCAATCCCCGTAATCCGGTCAATTAAACGGTAAAACACCGCCGCCGTCAGCCTCTTAAACCACGTCTCCCCCTCCCGCTCCGTGCGCACCCCATACACCACGTCATACCCTTCGCGCCATTTGGCGATCATCTCCGGAATCACTTCCGGCGGGTCCTGCAAATCCGCGTCTGCCAGCACCACCGCCTCCCCTTGCGCATGATCCAGCCCCGCCGTCACCGCTATTTGAAAACCAAAATTGCGCGAAAAGCTAACCCCCTTCACCCGCGCATCCTGCTCATGCAGTTGCGTAATAATCGCCGCCGAACGGTCGCGGCTGCCGTCATTCACCAGCACCAAC
>JAGVTM010000600.1 GCA_019136785.1 Chloroflexota bacterium
CAGTTTGTCCGGCGCGGGCGCGCCCCAACTGCCGCCGCCGCTGGCTTCGTCCACGAAGCTGCCGCCGGCAAACAGGGTGTACCGCCCCTGCCCCGCGCTGCCGTCGTTCATGACATAGGCATAGTCCAACCGCGAGGCAATATCCACCGCCTCCACCGCGCCGCGGTCGCAGCCGGCCCCCTGCGGGCGGGGGACGCCGCGCTGGTCGGTAGCCGGGCAGTTCGCGTTGTCCCCGCTGTCAATGGCCGGACTGCCCGGCAGCAGCGTGTGCGTCAACGTCGCCCCCCCGTTGTCCGCCAGCGGGCCCAGCAGCGGGTCGGTGTTCTGTAAATCTGTCGGCTGTGTTAGATTGCAGGACGCATCGTTGCTCAGGTTGTAGCCCAATGAAGTGAAACTAGAACCTTGACAATTGGCTCCCTCAACCGTACCAGCAATGATGCTGTTTTCAAGGGTGAAGGAAACGGCAACGTTAAAAATGATCAGGTTGTTGGCAACGTCGGCCACGTTATCTACTATAGTGCTGTGCCGCAGCGTGACATCATTGCTGTAATCAATGAACATCCCCCCTCCATGGAAGGTAGCCGTATTGCCAGAGAGGGTGCTGTTCTCAATAATCAACGTGCCATCGTAACTGGCGATACCGCCGCCATTCGACCCTGAATTGTTAGCCAGCGTGCTGTAGTTGAGAATAGCTGTACTCTCCGTATTGAAGATACCACCTCCGAATCCCAATACCTCATTGATAGTTTCGTTATTGGAAAGAGTACTGTAGTTAAGGATAAGGGTTGCCCCATCCTCGTTTTTTATGCTTCCCCCTCCGTAACTTGCCAGATTGTTCTTAAGTGTGCTGTTATTAACAGTGACTGTACCGCCACTGGTATGGATTGCGCCCCCGTCTCCAGCATAGTTACCAATAAAGGTGCTGCGATTGACAGTCACTATACCGCCGGCGTTGTTTTCGATCCCCCCGCCAGCGCCAGCCGTATTCCCGACTAGTGTACTATCGTTAAGCGTCAAGATTCCCCCTACATTGGCAACGCCTCCGCCCTTTACATAACCCAAATAGCTATCAGCTTTGTTATCCTGCAGCACTGTATTGGTGATAGTTAGTACACCCGTATTTAGAATACCCCCGCCCTCCCCATCGTAGAACGGGGGAGAACCATCTTGAATTGTCATGCCAGCCAGAAACAATCCTTCACCATCATTCTGCAATACTCTTGTAAAAGGCAGGCTGCTGCTAATGGATAACAGATTCGCTCCTGGCCCTTTGATGCGCATTGCCTTGTCCACCAGCAACTGACCATTGGTGAGCGCAATGGTAGCAGGCCAGGGCAGGTCAAAGTCAATGATCCCTCCAACACATACGTCTAGAATGGCTTGCCGCAGTGTTCCCGCGCCACTGTCGGCACTGTTGGTTACGGTCACGTTGGGTTGACATCCTGCTAAGACATCGGCTGCTGCTAGTTTTCTATTAATCAAGCTAGATGTGATCAAAACAAACGCCGTCACGACAGCAAGAAAAGAATTCCTTTTCAAAGTTACCATGTTCTACCTCACTCCTCTATCTTTCTTTGAGCCACCAGATTCTGAGAATAAATGCCAAGATTTTCCCTACTGCTGTGCTTTACCAATGACTCTAACTCCTCTGCCAAATGTAGTGGCAAAGACCAGTTCCTCAGTAATCTCATCTACGGTAATCGGGTATTGGCCCGTTGTATAGGGGGTGGCTACTTTCCATCGCAACTCTGGTTCATTTTCTTCCCCGATCAAATTGATGGCTATCACATAGGTTGAGACAGGGTGGTCTCTATTATTAAATCGAAAGAACTTTGTTACCGCGACAATTAACACGGGATCGCTTTCCGTGCCAGCAATAGAGATAGCTGACGACGGGACATAAGTGCCTGTTTCTTCTACGAGGTCGTTGACGTCAATGGGATCGCCAATTGGCGTTCCGTTGGCAATGCTAAAGCGGTAGAGGTACTTGTGGTCGGCGTAAACGGGGGTCTCTTCTGACGCCCAGCGCGTAAACGTCCACATCGTTTCTTTGCCTGTGCCCATGTCGCGCAGGTCAAGCGCATAGGAGGTAGCCATGACGCCGCTCATGGGGCGGGTCCACAAAATTTCGGGGCCATTCGGGTCGTCTTCTACAGCAATAATGTGGGGGACTACGTTCCCGCCCACTTCCAGCCCGCCATCAAACAAAATGATGGGATGTGGATGCGTGGGCGGCGCAGGCGAAAGCACCAACGGGCTGGCGCCGCTGGGCCCGGTGTAGCTAAGAAGGGTGGTGAGGGTCAGCGGCGTAGCCACGAAGCTGGTCGCTGCCTCGCCATAATCTTCATCCCCCCAGGCTACCTGCATCGTGGTATCCGTAAAAACGTCCACGGCAAAGAGCCGCCCTTCCGTCTGGTCAGCGATGCCGCTGGCGGAGACGAAAACAGTGGTGAGTGTTGAGTGGTCAGTGGTCAGAGGAACACCTCCAAACCACCTACAAAACAAATGCGTCATGGTTTGGCTGCGCTCAGCACAAGTCTGCGAAATCCTGATTTTTTCATTCATCTTCTTGACAAGTTCAGGACAAATGTGGCTTCGGTGAGCAAGGCGGTAAAGGTGTAGCTGTTGCCGGGGCTAACGCGCAGCAGCTTCTGGCTGTCGGCGGCAAAAACAATACCATCGGCAGCCACGATGGGCGCGGAGCCAAAGGCGGTGCAGCCCAACAAATCGCCTGAACGCCAATCCGTGGTGATGACGCCAGAACTGGTAATGCGATAAATGGCCACGGTGTTGCTGATGGTTTCAGGGCAGTTGTCCTGGAACTCCCCAAAAGAACAGGCGGCGGTGGTCGTGCCATTGCTGGAACAGCCCAGCCCGGTCAGGGAGCCAATACTGAAGTCGTCAGCGTAGACGATGCCTACGGTTTGGGTGGTGGTGGTGATGGGGGCGCTCAGATTGACCTGGTCGGACATCTGCGGGTCGCAGTGGGCCATGGGGCAGCCTGCGTCGGGGAGGGTGATGGGGCCGCTGGGGTCGCTAGCCAGGGCGCGGACAGCCCCAAAAGCAGCCAACAAAGACAGAATCGTTATGGAAGTCAGGTACAAAAAGCGGAT
>JAGVTM010000610.1 GCA_019136785.1 Chloroflexota bacterium
CAACCACCTCGTGCCAGGCACGGGGCAAACGGCCCTGGCCGTTCTATCGTCTAACGCCCCGTGCCTGGCACGGCTCAACCACCCATGCTACAAACCATCCAATACGGCGCCGCCACCATTCAATACGACTTGCACTTCGCCGCGCGCAAAACGCTGAGCATTGACGTGCATCCCGACCTGCACGTCACCGTTACCGCCCCACAGGGCAGCGACCTGAGCGACATCGCCGCCCGCGTCAAAAAGCGGGGGGCCTGGATTCTGCGCCAGCAGCGGGAGTTTGAACTGTACCTGCCTTTGCTGCCGCCGCGCCAATACGTCAGCGGCGAAACCCACCGCTACCTGGGCAAGCAATACCGCCTGAAGGTGATCGCCGACAGCGCCGAACTGGTCAAACTGACGCGGGGCCGCCTGTTCGTACACACCCCAGACCCGCAACAGCGAGAGCGGGTACAATGGCTGCTCACCGAATGGTATCGTGATCACGCCCGGCGCGTGTTTGCCGAACGACTGGCAGCCTGCTTCCCCCGCGTCGAGAAATATGGTCTGGTCTACCCGGCGTTAGATATCCGGCAGATGGAAAAGCGTTGGGGAAGCTGCACGCCTGAGGGCAAAATTCTGCTTAATCTGCGCCTGATTCAAGCGCCAAAGGAGTTGATTGACTATGTGGTGATGCACGAGTTGTGCCATTTACAGGAGCATCACCACGGCGCAACCTTTTATGCCCTGCTAGACAGGGTTATGCCAGACTGGCGGGCGCGACGACAGCGGTTAAATGAACTGGATGTGGCGTAAATCGCCGCTCATTTACGAACGGGCGTCCCCTCTATTAAATCTTTGCTCATCTGCCGTTTTCGCTGCCATACCAGCGCCAGCAGGGCCACGGCAACCAGCGGCCACACCCAGGCCAGGTCGCCCGGCCCGCCGGGGTCGGTCAGGGGGGCGGTGCGCTGGATGTGGATAAGGCGGTAACCGGCGGTAGCGGCGGCTAATTCGGCGTCGCTGATGTGGATAGGGTCAATGCCGGCAGCATACGCCGCAAACCCACTGCCAACCAACACCTGCCGCAACAAAAACAGGGCGTTGGGGGCGCTGTCCGTTATGTCAACTGCCGTGCCAGCCCAACGACTGCCCGGCAGCCATATTTCTACTTCGGGGTGGGCGCGGATGTTGCGGTACCAATCCGAGACGCGACCAAAGCCGGCGGTGCAGTAAAGTTCGCCATCCACAATGGCGTAGTTGACGGGCGTGCGCCGCACCCTCCCGGTCTTGCGCCCAATGTGGTTCAGCACCATGATATAGCCGCCCCAGCGCGTCTGGTTTCCCAGGCGGCCCAGTCCCAGCCGCCACAGTAGCAGCATGAACCGGTTAAAATACTTGAAACCCTGACGTAAATAATGCATCCCAACGGTGGCGTCGTCCATGTCATAATCATAATGGAAGCCAACTCAGGCGTCAACGCCGCTGCCAGCATGACGCTGGCACGCCCCCGTTAACAATTCACCAATTCACCAATTAATTGTTATTCCCTCTCTTTAAGATATACGTCGTATAATAATAATTATATGACGTAGGCATTTCTCGCAAAATCCTCGCACCCTTTGTTACCGCTTTGTTACCACCCTATCACCGCGCCTGTTACCGCCGCATGGTATCTTACTGCCATAGCGTGGCGCATGCGCCGGCGTGCGGCGCGCTTTCTTGCTGCCGCCGTTTGCCGCCAGCAGCCACATGGAGATCGTTCACGCACACAAGCGCCTGGCCGGCGCGCCACTCACCCGCAGGTGCATTGGGAGATAAGTCTATGAGTTCGCCCCTGGATAAGAAGGAAGTAGTCGCCAATCAACTGGAGCGCGCCGCGCTGTCCCTGCCGGCAAAAACCCAGCAGCGGTTGTGGCAGCGCATCGCCTGGCGCAAGGTAGGCATCTTTTTGCTCAGCCTCTTTCTATTTATTCTGGCGATTACCTTAATGAAGGAAGGCGCGCGCGACCTGGGCCCGCTGGTGCGCGACCGCTTTGCCATCAACAACCCGGCCAACAGCCTGGGCTTTGGCTGGTTGTTTGCCTATGTAGTCATGAGCGGTTCCCCCGTCGCCGCGGCGGCGTTGACCTTTTTTGATGCCGGCATCATCAACCAACTCGGCGCTTTTGCCATGATCACCGGCAGCCGCCTCGGCGCCAGCTTCATTGTCCTTTTCATTGGCTTCATCTACGTCCTGCGCGGGCGCAACCGGGCCAACAGCCTGGGCATGGGCTTGCTCTCCCTCATTGTGACGGCGACGACATATCTTGCCGGCATGGTCATCGGCCTCTTCCTGCTCAACAGCCACGTCCTGGCTTCCTTCCAACTGACATCAGGCGCCATCCTCACCTCCATCATGGATCGTATTTTTGACCCCATTGCCGCCTTCCTGGTCAGTTTTCTGCCAAATTGGAGCCTTTTTCTGATTGGTCTGGGCATCATCATGCTCAGCTTCAACCTGTTCGACAAGTGTCTGCCAGAAATGACCCTCAAAGAAAGCCAGGTAGGTCGCGTCTCGCGTCTCATTTACCGTCCCTGGGTCATGTTCCTGCTTGGCTCCCTCATCACCCTCATCTCCATGTCCGTCAGCGTCTCCCTCAGCATCCTGGTTCCCCTCAGCCAGCGCGGCTTTGTCCGTCGCGAAAACGTCATCCCGTACATCATGGGGGCCAACATCACTACCTTTATAGATACCCTGCTAGCCGCCGTCTTGCTTAAAAACCCGCCGGCATTTACCATTGTGCTGGCAGAGATGCTCAGCATCACCATTATCTCTGTCCTCATCCTGGCATTTATCTATCATCGCTACGAGCGGGCCATGCTCCGCCTCGTGGCCTGGATCACCGACAACAACCGGCACCTGGCCCTCTTCATGTGCGCCATCCTTATCGTTCCCCTTATTCTGCTGTTCCTGTAACAACTTTGCGCCCTTTGCGTCTTGGCGGTGAAAAAGAAAATTTTTACCGCAAAGCACGCTAAGAACGCGAAGAGGGGACAATCTAAACCTTTGCGCCCTTTGCGTCTTGGCGGTGAAAAAGAAAATTTTTACCGCAAAGCACGCTAAGAACGCGAAGAGGGGAC
>JAGVTM010000419.1 GCA_019136785.1 Chloroflexota bacterium
CGTTGGTATATAAAAAAGGCCTTGCGGCCTTTTTGGAATGATCGCTTCGTTATGCCTTCTTTTCGCGCCGGAAGCACAGGAACCAGTCCAGGCAGTACATGTCGTCGTCGGTGCTCTCCATGCGCTCCTTAGCGGTGCCGCAGGATCCGGCTGTGGGTACGATGACGTCGTCGCCGGGGCGCCAGTCGGCGGGGGTGGCCACGTTGTCCTTGTCGGCTTTTTGCAGCGCCTGGATGATGCGCTTGAGCTCGTCGAAGTTGCGCCCGGTGGATATCGGGTAGTACAGGATGGTGCGGATGATGCCCTTCGGGTCGATCACGAACACCGCGCGCACAGCCTGGGTGTTGGACTGGGCGGGCTGGATCATGCCGTATTTGTTGGCAACCTCCATGCGGATGTCCTCAATCAGCGGGAATTTGACTTCCACATCCTTCATGCCCTTCCACTCTAACTCCTGGATTTTGCGCAGCCAGGCAATGTGGGCGTACAGCGAGTCTACAGACAAGCCTACCAGTTCGGTGTTGAGTGCCTTGAATTCATCTGCCATGGTGGCAAAGGTCATGAATTCGGTGGTGCAAACGGGGGTGAAGTCGGCCGGGTGGGAAAACAGGATGACCCATTTGCCCTTGTAATCCTGGGGGAAGTTGATGGTTCCTTGCGTGGTGACAGCTGTGAACGCCGGGGCGGGATCGCCGATCAGCGGCATGCGGTTGTAGGTGTTGGTGTTTTCCATGATACTCTTCCTTTCCATTAGTGGTTTTTCGCGTACAATAGAATTATACCCGCTTGTACGCGTTTTACACACCGAGAACAAAAGAAAATAAGCATCATGTGTGCGGTTGGTTCATCGTGTAGTCGGCAATTATAAAATTTTTCTCCATGTTGTTTAGCCGCATGCTTTTGGTGGTATAATATAAAAGCAAATATACAAAAGGAGGCAAGGCAATGAAATCATTGAGCGACACCTATGTGTTGTCTAATGGGGTTCACATACCCATTATAGGTTTCGGCACTTGGCAGACACCCGACGGCGAGATAGCGGTTTCATCGGTGTTGACGGCGCTGGAGGCCGGTTACCGCCACATTGACACGGCGCAGGGCTACGGCAACGAGGAAAGCGTGGGCATCGCTGTCAAAAAGAGCGGTCTGGACCGCAAGGACGTGTTCATCACATCCAAACTGGCCAACAGCGAGCGCGGCTATGAAAGGACCATGGCTGCCTTTGAAAAGACCATGCAGAAGCTGGACATGGACTACCTTGACCTGTTCCTGCTCCACTGGCCCAACCCCATCGCCTACCGCGACAACTGGGAGGAGGCCAATGCCGTTACCTGGAAAGCTTTGGAGGAATTGTATAACGCCGGGCGTATCCGCGCGCTGGGCATCAGCAACTTCCGACGCCACCACATCGACGCCCTGCTGAAAACCGCCGTTGTCAAGCCTGTTGTCAACCAGATCAGGCTATGCCCCGGCGACACGCAGGACGATGTGGTAAACTACAGCCGTGAGAAGGGTATGCTGCTGGAAGCCTACAGCCCGCTGGGCATCGGCAAAATATTCGAAGTGCCACAGATGCAGGCGCTGGCCAAGAAATACGGCAAGTCCATCGCGCAGATCGCCATCCGCTGGAGTTTGCAGCGCGGCTACCTGCCGCTGCCTAAATCTGTCACGCCCGAAAGAATCCGCGAAAATGCCGACGTCTTCGACTTCGAGTTGGAAGCTGCCGATGTCGAGCTGATCGCCAACCTCAAAGGCTGCGTCGGCTACTCCACCGACCCGGACACTATTTCCTGGTAAATAAGTTTGAAGTTTGAAACAAACAAAGCAGCGATTGTCTGAAAAGGGAAGCAAGACAAACAGACTGTCGGTAGACAGCCAAAAGGAGGGGGGTGAGCAATCAGCCTGAAGTCAACACAGGGACATCATCGTGAATGCAGAAACCTTTTGAACGCAGGAGATGAAGCGCCTGAGAAACGGTGAGGGCTTTATTGGGGTTTGTCTGTATTGGCTCAAGAAAACCGTTGCTTGAATAGGAAAGTAGCTTGGAGAGCATGTTCCAAATAGGGGTCACGAGCATGCGGCAAATGGCAATGATGGCTTTCTTGTGACCACGCCGGGCTTTGATTCTGCGGTACCGTTGAGCGAATTCGGAATGCTTCCTGGAATGGATAAGAGCATTTGCTGTCTGAACCAGAAGTGGCTTGAGGAAAGTTCCCGCACGTGAGATACGAGTAGATTTGATCTTACCGCCACTTTGGTCGTTACGCGGGCAGCATCCTGCCCAGGAACAGAGATTCTTGGCCGTAGGGAACACGGACATATCGCCGCCGATTTCCCCCAGCACAGCGTTGGTGATACCGCTATACAGCCCCGCCAATTACCTCCACGGGTTCTGTAGTATGCCGATCCTACAGAACCACCTTACAACATAAACGCGTTGGGCACGACACGGTTTCATAACCTCGTCGGTGCCTTTCGCAGAAAGGTAGATTAACATAAATGACACCCAAAGAAAGAATGATCGCCGCATTTTTATTTCAACAGCAGGATGATCAGATCCCTTCCTGGGAATTGGAGTTTCATTTATTCGACGAAATGTTTGGCAAAGAGCCGGTGATGGGGTTTGCGTTCGACAAATTAAGCGCTGCTGAGAAGGAGAAAGCAATCTGTTACAACGCGGACTTGTTGCTTGAGGTGGCGGAGACGCTGCATCACTCTGCAATTCGTTGCATTCCGGGCTACTGGGAGCAGGGCCCTGACGATCCGGCGTATCTGTGGATTCGGGATGAGGAATATCGCCTCATGCTGGTACGCGAGCTGCAAAAGCGTGGGGGTGCACAATATCTGATCATGGGCGATTGCGGGGGATTGATTGGAATTCCCGATGGGAATCATATCTGGGACTTAATTGATGACATGTATGAACGCCCGGATGAACTGAAAGAGCGTGCGGACAAGATGATAACTGAGGGGATTGAGTATGGAAAGAAAATGGTCGATGCGGGGGCAGAATGTCTGCTGAATTGCTGTGACTTTGCATTTAACAGCGGCCCTTTTATGTCGCCTGCGCAATTTGATGAATT